>NZ_WJZD01000030.1:0-77469 GCF_021609665.1 Pseudomonas sp. PA-1-3F
GCTCTGCGTGGGAATGCCGCCTGGGACGCTCCGCGTCCCGAGCCAGGCGCACGACTTGAGCACTCTGCAAGGGTGACGCAGAGCGTCACGCGATGCGTTCCCACGCGGGAGCGTGGGAACGATCAAGCCAGCACCCACATGTGATCCAGTTTTTAAACTGGCCGCACATTCTCAGCCTGGGGGCCCTTTGGTCCTTGCGTGATGTCAAATTCTACTTTTTGGTTTTCAGCCAGGGTTTTTAGCCCCTGCGACTGGATTGCCGAGTAATGGACGAAAACGTCATCCCCCCCATCCTCCGGGGCAATAAAACCAAACCCCTTCTCCTCGTTAAACCATTTCACAGTACCCGCTGCCATTGCCGCTCTCCTTACACTTACTCAGAACCCAACCCACCCCGGTGATGCACCCTGACGGGCAACGCATAGATGCCCTTGGGCCGATGGACCATTTGAAACCTCAGTTGCTTACCCACCGACAGCGCTGTGCAACGCCAATCCTTGCGATTGATAAATACCTCTTCTGCCCCGTCATCCAATTCGATCAGCCAATCGCCCCTGACCCAGTCATAGGATTTGACAGTTCCTGTAGCCACCTTCAATCCCGCTCTCCCTGCATCTCGTTTACTACATACGCGCAGTGTTTGGTTCAGTCATAGAACAACGGGAAACATCCTTTGGCTACTGTCAAAGTTGACAGGTAGACGCGAGCTGCCGATGGGTGGTAGCGGTGGGACAGCAGAAGATTCATGCATCCGAGGGTTTCTTGCGCTTGCGGGGTTTTCGCGGTTTGGGAGGGGTGGGTGGAACGTTACCGTGTTGAGCGCCTGTCGACTGAACGGCAACCTCGTTGCCATCGCGATCCCGGGCAATAAAGCCGATGCCTTTGACCGCATCAAACCACCTGACCGTACCCCTACCCATCACCGCCTCCCGAGTCGTGCAGAGCTGCACGTCTCATCGCTGTATCAAACAGTGAAGGCGGCGTAATGGCTACTGTCAAAGTTGACAGGTAAACGGCACACCACTGTAGGAGCGTTCAGGAATCGCGACGCAGGTCCGGCGGGATCGGCAAATCCTTGAGCGGATCAGGCCGCTTGCCCTTGCCGGCGCGGTATTGACGGATTTGGTAAACGTAGGCCAGTACCTGTGCAACGGCCAGGTACAAGCCGGCCGGGATTTCCTGGTCCAGATCGGTGGAGTAGAAAATCGAGCGCGCCAATGCTGGCGACTCCAATAACAGAATGTCGTTGGCCACCGCGATTTCGCGGATTTTCAACGCGGTAAAATCACTGCCCTTGGCCAGCAGCATCGGTGCGCCGCCCTTCTCCGGGTCGTACTTAAGCGCTACGGCGTAGTGAGTCGGGTTGGTGATGACCACATCGGCGTCGGGCACCGAGGCCATCATCTTGCGCTGGGACATTTCCCGCTGCAGTTGGCGGATGCGTTGCTTGACCTCGGGGCGGCCTTCCTGGTCCTTGTGCTCGTCGCGCACTTCCTGCTTGGTCATCAGCAGTTTCTTGTGGCTTTCCCACAACTGGATCGGCGCATCCACGGCGGCGATGAGGATCAGCCCGGCCGCCATCCACAGCGCACTCCAGCCCACCACTTGCACGCTGTGGATGATCGCTGATTCCAGCGGCTCATGGGCAATGCGCAGCAAATCGTCGATGTCGGACGACAACACCGCCAGCGCCACGAACAGAATCAGGAAAAACTTGGCCAGGGCCTTGAGCAATTCCACCAGGGCCTTGGCGGAAAACATGCGCTTGAGCCCCGCCCCCGGGTTCATGCGGCTGAACTTGGGCGCCATGCTGCCCGCGGCAAACAGCCAACCGCCGAGGGCCACCGGGCCGATCAGCGCGGCCAGCAACAAGGTGATCAGGATCGGCTGCACCGCCAGCAGCGCGATTTTGCCCGAGTGCAGCAGGTACTGGCCCATGGCATCGGGGTTGAGCAGCACTTCGCGCGGCAAGCTGAAGTTGTGCTTCATCATCTCCAGCAGGTCCAGCGCCAGGCCACCGCCGTAGATCAGCAAGGCACCGGCGCCGGCGATCATGGTGGCGAAGGTGTTGAGCTCTTTGGAGCGCGCGATCTCGCCCTTTTCCCTGGAGTCCTTTTTACGTTTCTCCGTGGGGTCTTCTGTTTTGTCCTGACCACTCTCGCTCTCGGCCATGGCTCAGCGCGCCCGTGCCAGGTCACGTAAGAACTGCAAGGCATCGGTGGCCAGCGGTTGATACTGATTGAGAATGTCAGCCAAGCCGACCCAGAAAATCCCCATACCCAACACCAGGGTCAGCGGGAAACCAATCGAGAAGATATTCAGTTGCGGCGCCGCACGGGTCATCACGCCGAAGGCGATATTAACCACCAGCAGCGCAGTGATCGCCGGCAGCACCAGCAACAGCGAAGCCCCCAGTACCCAGCCGAGGCGCCCCACCAGCTCCCAGAAATGGTTGACCACCAACCCCGAGCCCACCGGCAAGGTGGTGAAGCTTTCGGTCAAGACTTCGAACGCCACCAGATGACCGTTCATGGCCAGAAACAGCAAGGTCACCAGCATGGTCAGGAACTGCCCTATCACCGCCGCCGACACGCCGTTGGTGGGGTCGACCATGGACGCGAAGCCCATGCCCATCTGGATCGAGATGATTTGCCCGGCGACCACAAAAGCCTGGAAGAACAGCATGAGGGAAAACCCCAGCATGGCACCGATCAGAATCTGTTCGGCAATCAGCAGCAAGGCGCTCAGGTCGAGGGCGTTCACCGGCGGCATCGGCGGTAGGCCAGGCACGATTACCACGGTGATCGCCACCGCGAAATACAGGCGCACACGACGCGGTACCAGGGTGGTGCCGAACACCGGCATGGCCATCAGCATCGCCGTGACGCGAAACAGCGGCAGGATGAACGAGGCTACCCAGGTACTGATCTGGGTGTCGGTCAAGGCCAGCAAGGATTGCATCGGCTCAGCCGATCAACTGCGGAATACTGCCGTACAACTGCAGGATGTATTCCATGAAGGTTTGCACCAACCACGGGCCGGCGACAATCAGGGTCACCAGCATCACCAGCAGGCGCGGCAGGAAGCTCAGGGTTTGTTCGTTGATCTGGGTGGCGGCCTGGAACATCGCCACCAGCAGGCCCACCAACAGGCTCGGCACCACCAGCACGGCGACCATCAGGGTGGTCAGCCACAGCGCTTCACGGAACAGGTCGACGGCGACTTCTGGCGTCATAGCGCTATACCCCTCCGAAACTGCCGGCCAAGGTGCCAATAATCAGCGCCCAACCGTCCACCAGCACAAACAGCATGATCTTGAACGGCAACGAGATGATCAGCGGCGACAGCATCATCATACCCATGGCCATCAACACGCTCGCCACCACCAAGTCGATGATCAGGAACGGGATGAAGATCATGAAACCGATCTGGAACGCGGTCTTCAATTCGGAGGTGACGAACGCGGGTACCAGGATGGTCAGCGGTGCCTGGTCCGGGGTGGCGATGTCGGTGCGCTTGGACAGGCGCATGAACAGCTCAAGGTCGCTGGAGCGGGTTTGCGACAGCATGAAGTCCTTGATCGGGCCCTGGGCCTTGTCGATGGCATCCTGGGCTGTGAGCTTTTCCGCCAGATAAGGTTGCAGGGCTTGCTGGTTCACCTTGTCGAACACCGGCGCCATGATGAACAGCGTCAAAAACAGTGCCATGCCGGTGAGGATCTGGTTCGACGGCGTCTGCTGCAGGCCCAGGGCCTGGCGCAGGATCGAGAAGACGATGATGATCCGCGTAAAGCTGGTCATCAGCATGACGAACGCTGGGATGAAACTCAGCGCCGTCATGATCAGCAGGATCTGCAGGCTGACCGAATATTCCTGGGCGCCCGCCGCGTTGGTGCCCAGGGTGATCGCCGGGATCGACAACGGGTCGGCGCCCAGAGCCATCGGCGCGGCCAGCAACAGCATGAGCGTCAACAAAACGCGCATTACTTCTTATCCTTCTGATCCTTGCCCAGCAACTCCATCAGGCGCTGGGCGAATTCTGGCGTGGCGGCTTCGGTCTTGACCGCGTCCACCGGGGTCTTGAGTACATGCAGCGGGGTGATGCGGCCGGGGGTGATGCCGAGCAGGATCTGCTCTTCGCCCACCTGCACCAGCACCAGCCGATCACGCGGGCCGAGGGCGCGCGAGCCCACCAGCTCTATCACCTGGCCGTTGCCCGGGCCGATGCGCTGCACGCGGCGCATCAACCAGGCCAGCAGGAAGATCAGGCCGATCACCAGCAACAGGCCCAGCACCAGTTGCGTCAACTGCCCGCCGACGCTGCCGACCGCTGGCGCCGCAGCCACCTGCGCCACCGGCTCAGCCGCCAAGGCGCTCAATGGCAGCGCCAGCAACAGTCCCGCCATCGAGTACTTCATCTCAGCGCAACTTCTTGATGCGTTCGCTCGGGCTGATCACGTCGGTCAGGCGGATGCCGAACTTCTCGTTGACCACCACCACCTCGCCATGGGCAATCAGGGTGCCGTTGACCAGCACGTCCAATGGCTCGCCGGCCAGGCGGTCCAGTTCGATCACCGAGCCCTGGTTGAGCTGCAAGAGGTTGCGGATGTTGATTTCGGTGCTGCCCACTTCCATGGAAATCGACACCGGGATGTCGAGGATCACATCCAGGTTCGGGCCATCGAGGCTCACCGGGTCGTTGTTCTTCGGCACGCTGCCGAATTCTTCCATGGCCAGGCGGTTGCCGGCCGGCGCGGTGGCGGCGTCGGCGGCCAGCAGCGCGTCGATGTCGTCCTGGCCAACATCGCCGGTTTCTTCCAGGGCCGCAGCCCACTCGTCAGCCAGGGCCTGGTCTTCGGCGGAAGTGTTTTCGTGTTCGGTAGCCATTACATGTCCTCGGCGCAGCAAACAATCATGAATTGGGGTTGAATCAGCGGCGGTTGATCGGCTCAACCACTTGCAGCGCCAGGTTGCCCTTGTGGGAACCGAGCTTGACCTTGAACGACGGCACGCCGTTGGCGCGCATGATCAGCTCTTCCGGCAAGTCGACGGGGATGATGTCCCCAGGCGCCATGTGCAAAATATCGCGCAGGCGCAACTGGCGGCGGGCCACGGTGGCGCTCAGCGGCACGTCGACGTCCAGCAGGTCTTCGCGCAGGGCCTTGACCCAGCGTTCGTCCTGGTCGTCGAGGTCGGACTGGAAGCCGGCGTCGAGCATTTCGCGCACCGGTTCGATCATCGAGTAAGGCATGGTCACGTGCAGGTCGCCGCCACCGCCATCGAGTTCGATGTGGAAGGTCGACACCACAATGGCCTCGCTGGGGCCGACGATGTTGGCCATGGCCGGGTTCACTTCCGAGTTGATGTACTCGAAATTGACCTCCATGATCGCCTGCCAGGCTTCCTTCAAGTCGATGAAGGCCTGCTCCAGCACCATGCGCACCACCCGCAGTTCGGTAGGGGTGAATTCACGCCCTTCGATCTTGGCGTGACGGCCGTCGCCACCGAAGAAGTTGTCCACCAGCTTGAACACCAGCTTGGCGTCGAGGATGAACAGCGCGGTACCGCGCAACGGCTTGATCTTGACCAGGTTGAGGCTGGTGGGCACGTACAGCGAGTGCACGTATTCACCGAACTTCATCACCTGCACGCCGCCCACGGCCACGTCCGCCGAGCGGCGCAGCATGTTGAACATGCTGATGCGGGTGTAGCGGGCAAAGCGTTCGTTGATCATCTCCAGGGTCGGCATGCGTCCCCGCACGATGCGATCCTGGCTGGTCAGGTCATAACTTTTGACGCTGCCGGGTTCGGCAGCCATTTCGGTCTGTACCAGACCATCGTCCACGCCATGCAACAGCGCGTCGATTTCATCCTGGGACAGCAGGTCTTGCACGGCCATGTCGTGATCCTACTGCAATACGAAGTTAGTGAAGAGCGCCTGCTCGACCACTACTTTGCCGAGTTCTTTCTGGGCCACTTCCTGCACGCTGGCAGTGACCTTCTGGCGCAACATTTCCTGGCCGACTGGCGTGGCCAGGCTGTCGAAGCTCTGCCCGGAGAACAGCATCACCAGGTTGTTGCGGATCACCGGCATATGCACCTTGAGGGCATCCAGGTCCGCCTGGTTGCGCGCCAACAAGGTGATGCTCACCTGCAGGTAGCGTTGACGACCATTCTGGTTGTAGTTGGCGACAAAGGCCGGAAGCATCTGCTCGAAGATTGCCGGTTGCTTGACGTTCGTGGCAGTTTCGGCGGTGGGCGCCGGTTTACTCGCACTGCTGTGCATGATGTACCAGGTGCCGCCCACCGAGGCACCGATCGCCAGGAGCAGGCCCAGCACAATCAACAGGATCAGCTTGAGCTTGCCTTTGCCTGCGGGGGGAGTTGCTGCGTCGTCGCTCTTCGCCATGCCAATAATCCGTCACTATTCGGGGATTCGTAGATCTATGGCAAGGCAAGAGCAAGTGTTATGCCAGAGTTGTCTGGCAGGCGCAGGAAGATGATCGTTCCCACGCTCTGCGTGGGAATGCATCTTGTGACGCTTCGCGTCACCGTGTGCAATGGTCGAAAACATCGCCGACTTCGGGACGCGGAGCGTCCGGGGCGGCATTCCCACGCAGAGCGTGGGAACGATCAGCCACTGACCGGGTTTGAGCAGGAAGTCAGGCGTAGTAGTCGACGGCGCTGGAGCCGATCACGCTCTGGCTCACGGGCGCTGCCACTTCGGCCACATCCACAGGGCCACCGGCGTCGCCGCTGTCAGCGCGCCTGCCGCTGCTACTGACGCCTCGCGCCTGGCTCTGCTGTTGCTGCTGGTCCTGGCCCCGCGACTGGTCGGAGACATTCACATCCACCTGCCCCATGCCCTGCTGGGCAAACATCTCGCGCAAACGGCCAGACTGGCTTTCCAGCGCTTCACGCACCACCGCATGGCCGCTCATGAAGTTGACCTGGGCCTGCTGGTCCGCCGTCATGTTGACCTTGATGTCCAGGCGCCCCAGCTCAGCGGGCTGCAACTGGATCTCGGCCGACTTGAGGTTGGCGCTGGACAGGTACATCACGCGGTTGACCACCTCTTCGGTCCAGCCGCTCTGGTGCATGGCCAGTGGCGCATTGGTGACGGGCGGCAAGGCATTCGCGGTTTTCGGCGTGGCCGCCTGGGTCAGCGCCGCCAGGCGGTTGGCGAAGTCATCCACACGGGTGTCGCTGCTGGCGTTCTTGAGGTCCTTGAGGCCGTCATCGATCAGCGCGCCGAAGGCCTTGTCGCCTCCCTGATCGGTGCTGTCCTTGGTGGCTTGCTGGTCGACCATGTTGCCCAGGCCGGCGGCAAAGCTCTGCGCGGCGGTCGGCTGGTCCTGGGTGGCAGGCGCGCCTTTCTGCGGCGCCTGGCTGCTGGCCGAGACATGACCGCCCTGCTCCATCGCCAGGCGCACGGCCGGCATCGAATCCAGCGGGTCGGCCTCAGGGTCGAAGGCCGGCTGCTTGGGCTCCTCGGTTACCGCGATGAGCGGCTGGGCGTTGTCATCTGCGGCCGTAACGGCAGGCGCTTGTACGGGCACAGGCACCGCCACAGGCGTCAAGGTGGCAACCAGCGCCGGGTCGGCAACCGGTTGCAGTGCCAGGGACGGGTCGGCAGGTGGCTCGCCTTCACTGTCAGCGTGGTCGTCGCTCTTGGCCGGCTTGGCAGGCAAGGGATTGCCGCTATCGGCAACCGCTGGCGCGCTGGCGGCAGGTTTATCGTCGCCGGCGGCCGGTTTGGCGCTGGCATCAGAAGCCTTGTCGCGCACCGGTTTGGCTGGCGCGTCGTCGCTCTTGGCCTGCGGCTTGGCAGCTTGCTTGGCAAACACTTGAGCGAAGCCAGCGCCCTTGTCCCGCGGAGCCACAGGCGCTACGGCAGGCGTGGCGGCCGGCGCTTGAGGCTTGGCCGCAGCGGCAGCCTGAAGAAGCGAATTGGGAGCGACTGGCATAAGTAAGGGTCTCCACTGCATGGGGTCGGGAATGCAGTCTGTGGAGGTAGAGCAAGAGTCGGGCCAAGTCAGGCCGATAAAATATCAAACCCCAGAAAACCGCTCCCGTTCATGCTCATAAAGCGGCCGAACCAGCGCAAACTCACGATCAATCTGATCCACCAACGCCCCCAAGTCGGAAGCAGACTTGAAGGACTCGGTCTCCAACCGCTCACACAACGTTGCCAACCGCAGCGCCCCCAAGTTGCCACTGCTGCCCTTGAAGCTGTGTGCGATGCGCCCCAACGTCTTGGCGTCGTCCCGCGCCTTGCGCAGCGCTTGCACGCGCTCTTCAGAATCATGCAGAAAGGTGTCCAGCAGCGTGGGGTATTCGCTTTCCATGACTTCCTGCAAACCCGACAACACCTCGGGGTCCATATGAATCTCAGCCACTTGCTCGCTCCTTGATCAAGAATCGGCGGATTATGCCAGAGCCGCCCAACAAAACTCCACGCAGACAGTGCGCCCGCCATCGGACCAGCCTACAGCGCTGCTCAGTTGACGCACCAGGCTCAGTCCCCGACCAGACAGACGGTCGATGTCCACGGGGCGCGCCAGCTCTTGCTCCACATCAAAACCCTGCCCGCTGTCTTCGAGGCGCAAGGTCAGTTTGCCGCCCTTGTCGGTGGGCACCACCTGCATATGCACGCGCACATAGCCGCTGTCCAACTGCGCCAGGCGCTCATGGCGCTGGCGATAATACTGCGCAAACCCTTGGGCATCGCGCTTGAGGCGTGAGTCCAGGCCCAGCACGCCATGCTCCAGCGCGTTGGAATACAACTCGGCCATCACACTGTAAAGCGCCCCGCTCTGCTCGCGCAGGCCGTGGATCTCCAACAGCAGTTGCAGCAGGTACGGCAGCGGGTTGTAGGTCCTGAGCGTCTGGGCGCGGAATTCGAAACTCACCGACCAATCCAGCGGGCACGACTGGCCGCTGTCGGCATACATCGGTTCTGCCGCCCGCAAGGGTTGGCCCGCCTGCAACGTGATCTCGACCATGCTGACGTCATCGCGCGCCTGGCCGCGAAAGGCCGCCAGGGCCTGCTCGATGTCCTCGAACAGGCGGTCGGGCTCACGGTTGGCGGCGAACACCTGCTGCAAGCGCTCGGCACCGAACAGTTGATCGTTGGCGTCAGCGGTGTCCAGCACGCCGTCGGAGAGCAGGAATACCCGGTCGCCCAACGCCATGGGCCAGACCTCGGTGCTGTCATCGAACGCCTCTGCCGACAACACCCCCAACGGCAGGTGCCGCGACATCAATGGCGTGCGCCTGCCCGTGGCGACTTCATGCACGTAGCCTTCGGGCATGCCGCCGTTCCACACCTCCACCGCACGCCGCTGGGCGCTCAGGCACAGCAAGGTGGCACAGCAGAACATGTCTACCGGCAGGATGCGCTTGAGCTTGGCGTTCATTTCCCGCAGGGTCTGCGTGAGGCCGTAGCCCTTGGCGGCCATGCCGTAGAACACCTCGGCCAGGGGCATGGCGCCGATGGCGGCCGGCAAGCCATGGCCAGTGAAATCCCCTAGCAGCACGTGCATATCGCCGGACGGTGTGTAGGCCGCCAGCAACAGGTCACCGTTGAACAACGCATAAGGCGATTGCAGGTAGCGGATATTCGGCGCGGCGTTGATGCAACCGGAATGGGCGACCTTGTCGAACACCGCCTTGGCCGCCCGCTGCTCATGCATCAGGTGTTCGTGATGCCTGGCGATCAGGTCACGCTGTTGCAAAACCGTGGCTTGCAGGCGGCGCAGGCGGTCCATGGCGTTGATCTTGGCCGCCAGGATCAAGGGGTTATAGGGCTTGGGCAGAAAGTCATCGCCGCCGGCGTCCAGGCACTGGGCCAGGGCTTCGCTTTCGCGCAGCGACGTGAGGAAGATGATCGGCACCAGCGCCTCCCCCGCCAGTTGCTTGATCTGCCGCGCGGCTTCAAAGCCATCCATGACCGGCATCAGTGCGTCCATCAACACCAGTTGCGGACGCTCGCGGGCAAACACCTCAATCGCTTCGGCGCCATTGCTGACAGTCAGCACCTGATGGCCCTGGCGGCGGATGATGCTCGCCAGCAACAGGCGGTCGGCGGCGCTGTCTTCGGCGATCAGGATGGTCAGCGCCTCCAGGACAGGGGCCAGGGCGCTCAATTGATATCGAACAGTTTGTCGAAGTTGGAGATGGCGAGGATCTTGCGCACGTCGGAGTTGCTATTAACCACTCGGATATCGGACTTATCGCCACCCGCATGGTCCCGCAGCAACAGGAGCATACCCAAGGCCGAACTATCCATGTAGGTGGTACCCCTCAAGTCCACTACAACAGTCTCGGGCTTAGGGTAAACACCTTCGTAGACATTGCGAAAATTTTGGTGGCTGCCGAAATCGAACCGACCCTTGATAACGATCGTCAACTTCTTCCCGTCCAGGGATACTTCTGACTCGACTGACATGTGACTGCTTCCTTGTCATTGCACTAGACACAAGGTGTAGCAGCTGAACCGCATCTGGGCAACACAGCAAATGCCCTTTGTAGGAGCGAGCTAGCTCGCGAAAAACTCACAGGCGCCGCGTTCATCCAGAAAGCACGCGTTACCGTTGACGTTTTTCGCGAGCAAGCTCGCTCCTACAGAAGACGATGACATTGGTGCGTTAGAACTGTTCTGGGCGGGGAAGGCGCTGGGACAATTCATCGAGCAGTTTTTGCTCGCGCTTGTCTTCGATGGCTCGCGCTTCGTCGATGTAGCGCTGCACCAGCTTGCGCAGCCCCTCGACCCGGGCAAACGCCTGTTGCCAGGCCTCGCGGGCTTTGTCGAGGTTGGTCTCGTGCCAGGCCAGGCTCTGGCGTTGCTGGCCGACGGCGGTTTCAAGCTGATTGAGAAAGCCCTGGTACCCCATCAGCCACTGGCCAGAAACACCCTGGCTGCCGCGCTCGATCCACTGTTGTTGGTACTCGCCACGAAAACGCTCCAGGTCGCCCAGCTTGCTTTGGGCCAACCGCACCTGGCCTTGGAAGTAGCCCAGGCGCTGTACGGCGGCTTTCTCGGCCTTTTCGGCCATGTCCACCACCGGGGCCAGGCGTGCGGCGCGGCTGTTGGCCATGGCTTAGCCGCCCGGCGCCGGGGCGAAGATGGACTGCAAGTGCGACTGGCTCTCGCCCATGGTGATCTTGTCGTTGAGACCCTGGCGCAGGTAGGTCACCAGTTGCGGCTGCAAGGCGATGGCCAGGTCGGTGTCGCGGTCGCCACCGGCCACATAGGCGCCGACGCTGATCAGGTCACGGCTTTGCTGGTAACGCGACCATAGCTGCTTGAACTGCTGGGCACGGGCCATATGCTCCGGCGTGACCACCGCCGGCATCACCCGGCTGATGGACGCTTCGATATCGATGGCTGGGTAATGCCCCTCTTCCGCCAGGCGCCGCGACAGCACGATGTGGCCGTCGAGCACGCCCCGGGCCGAGTCGGCAATCGGGTCCTGTTGGTCGTCGCCTTCAGACAACACGGTGTAGAACGCGGTGATCGAGCCACCGCCGGCTTCGGCATTACCGGCACGCTCTACCAGCTTGGGCAGCTTGGCAAATACCGACGGGGGGTAACCCTTGGTCGCGGGCGGCTCACCGATGGCCAAAGCGATCTCGCGCTGGGCCTGGGCGAAACGCGTGAGGGAGTCCATCAGCAACAGGACGTTCTTGCCCTTGTCGCGAAAATATTCGGCAATGCGCGTGCAGTACATCGCCGCACGCAGGCGCATCAGCGGTGCATCGTCTGCCGGAGAAGCGACGACAACGGAACGCTTGAGCCCTTCTTCACCGAGGCTGTGCTCGATGAACTCCTTCACTTCGCGGCCCCGCTCGCCGATCAGCCCCACCACGATGATGTCGGCCTCGGTAAAGCGCGTCATCATGCCCAGCAATACCGACTTACCCACGCCGGTACCGGCGAACAGGCCCAGACGCTGGCCGCGACCGACCGTCAATAAACCGTTGATGCTGCGAATACCCACGTCCAGTGGCACGCTGATGGGGTTGCGCTTGAGCGGATTGATGGTGGGGCCGTCCATCGGCACCCAGTCTTCGGCCTTCATGCCGCCCTTGCCGTCCAGCGCACGGCCGGCCCCGTCGAGTACGCGGCCCAGCATGCTCATGCCCATGGGCAGGCGGCCAGTGTCGGCCAGCGGCACCACGCGGGCGCCGGGAGCGATACCCGCCAGGCTGCCCACCGGCATCAGGAAAATCTTGCTGCCGGAAAAGCCCATCACTTCGGCTTCGACCTGCACCGGGTGGTAGCTGTCGTCGTTGATCACCAGGCAGCGGCTACCCATGGCGGCGCGCAGGCCTTCGGCTTCCAGGGTCAGGCCAACCATGCGCAACAGGCGCCCTTCGAGGATCGGCTGGCCGGGCAACTCCGTGGCCTCGGCGTAGCTGCCCAGGCGCTTGGCGAAGCTGGTGCGATCAAGGCGCATCGGTGGCGTCCAGGTCAACGCTCAGGTCCGGCTCGGCGGGGTGCAGGGCTTGTTCATGCAGTTGATCGAACAACTTGACCATGATCTGGCTGATGCGGGTTTCCACCGTTGCATCGATGCGGCTGTGCTCGGTTTCGACACGGCAACCACCTGGCTGCAACGAAGCGTCTTCGACGATGCGCCAGGTTTCTTCATGGCGCTCGCGCAGGGCTTTGACCTGTTCGAAATCCTGGGGGTTGATGTACAGCCGCACATTGCCGACGCCCAGGGGCAGCAGCTTGAGGGCTTCACGCATCACGCCTTCGATCTGGCTGGAATCGAGCACCAGCTCGCGCTGGATCACCTGACGAGCAATGTGCTGCACCAGGCCGACCATGGACTTTTCTAGCTGTGAGTCCTGTTCGGCGATGGGGTCGAACAGGTTGCCCATCAAGCGCTCCAGGCTGTCCAGCCTGGCGGCCAGCGCCACCTCGGCCTCCTGGCGAACCTTGAGGGTGGTGCTGCGAAAACCGTCTTTTTCCCCCGCCGCAAAGCCTTCGTTGTAGGCCTCCTGGCGGATGGTTTCCAACTCTTCAAGGGTCAGTGGCTGGACTTCATCCAGCGGCACTTCTTCCATTTCCGCTGGTGGTTCCTCGATCGGTTCAGGCTCGGGCTCCGGCACATGGGGGTCGAAGCTGGGCAGCGACCAGATGTCGAAGCCGCCGACATCCCGCGCGCGAATCAGATCGCTGGGCGCCTCATCTTTATTCGACATGCAAGGCGCCTTAGATCATTTCTTCGCCGCCCTTCCCGCCGAGAACGATTTCTCCGGCTTCGGCCATACGGCGGGCAATGGTGAGGATTTCCTTCTGGGCGGTTTCCACGTCGCTGACGCGCACCGGGCCCTTGGCTTCCAAGTCGTCGCGCAACAGCTCCGAGGCGCGCTTGGACATGTTCTTGAAGATCTTTTCTTTGACGTTTTCGTCCGAGCCCTTGAGCGCCAGCACCAGCACGTCCGAGGACACTTCGCGCAGCAGCGCCTGGATGCCACGGTCGTCGACATCGGCCAGGTTGTTGAACACGAACATCAGGTCTTCGATCTGGCCGGACAGGGTGTCGTCGATCTCGCGGATCGAGTCCATCAACTGGCCTTCGACCGAGCTGTCGAGGAAGTTCATGATGTCGGCTGCGCGCTTGATGCCACCCAGGGTGGTGCGCGAGGCGTTGGAATTGCCGGAGAACTGCTTCTCCAGAATGGTGTTGAGTTCTTTGAGCGCCGCCGGTTGCACAGTGTTCAGCGATGACACACGCAGGATAATGTCCAGGCGCACTTTATGGTCGAAGTGCCCGAGCACTTCACCGGCCTGGTCCGGGTCCAGATAGGCCACCACGATCGCCTGGATCTGCGGGTGCTCGTAGCGGATCACGTCGGCCACTGCCCGCGGCTCCATCCACTTGAGGCTATCCAGGCCGCTGGTGTTGCCACCCAGCAGGATGCGGTCGATCAGGCCGTTGGCCTTGTCTTCGCCCAGGGCCGAGGTGAGCATCTTGCGAATGTAGCTGTCGGATCCGACGCCCAGGCTGGTCTGGTCGCCGACGATCTCGACGAACTCGCTCATCACCTGCTCGACTTGCTCGCGGTGCACATTGCGCATCTGCGCCATGGCCACGCCCACTCGCTGGACCTCTTTAGGGCCCATGTGGCGCAGCACTTGGGCAGCGTCGGTTTCACCCAGGGACAGCAGCAGCACGGCGGCTTTGTCGACCCGGGACAGCTTGGCCACAGCGGCTCGATCATTCATCTGCGTTAATCCACTCTTTCACGACCTGAGCCACACGGCCCGGGTCTTCTGCCACCAGACTCTTGATTGCGTTCAACTGAGCGTCATAGCCTTCGCTCGGGCTTGGCAACAGGATGCTTTGCGGGCCGCCGAGGCTGACGCGGTCGTTGGCCAGTTCGCCGTCCAGGCCGCCCATGCCACCCAACTCGACGTCGCCACCGGCCAGCGCCAGTTGCTTCTTGCCGCCGCCAGTGATGTTGTTGAGCACCGGGCGCAATACACCAAACACCAGCACCAGGATGAACAGCACCCCCAGCACTTGCTTGACGATGTCCCAGAACCACGGCTGGGTGTAGAACGCCGGGTCAGCGATCACTTCACCGCGCTCGGCGGAGAACGGCATGTTGATCACGCTGACGCTGTCGCCACGGCTGGCGTCGAAGCCAACAGCGTCCTGCACCAGACGAGTGAAGCGCGCCAGTTCGTCAGCCGTCCACGGTGCACGGGTCACCGCGCCGTCCGCAGGGTTGACCTTGACCTGGTCATCGACCACCACCGACACCGACAGGCGATTGATCTTGCCCTGTTGCTGCTTGGTGTGGCTGATGGAACGGTCGAGTTCGAAGTTCTTGGTGGACTGGTTACGCTTGTCCGCAGGGTATGGCGCAAGCATCGGCTGGCCGGTGGCCGGGTCCATGATCTGCTGGCCGTTGGCGTCCAACAGCGGCTGGCCAGGCTGGATCGCGCCAGCCGTGGCGGCGGCGCCACCAGTGGTTTGCGGTGCCGAGGCCGGCGCGGGTGGCTGGTTGCTCAGGGCGCCTGGCACACCTTGGGGGCCATTGCTGGCGGTGCGTTGTTCGCTGGTGGACTGCTCGCTGCGCAGGGCCGGCTGGTCCGGGTTGAACTGTTCGGAGGTGGACTCGACGGCGCTGAAATCCACATCGGCGGAGACTTCAGCCTTGTAGCGGTCGTTGCCCAGTACCGGTTGCAGGATGTTATGCACGCGCTGGGTGAGCATGCTTTCCATGCGGCGGCTGTAGTCGAACTGCTTGCCGGCCTGGGTCAGCGCGGAGTTTTCGGCCATGTCGGACAGCAGGTTGCCCTTCTGGTCCACCACGGTGATTTGCGACTTGCTCAATTCGGGAACACTGGTTGCCACCAGGTTGACGATCGCCAGTACCTGGCCAGGCTCCAGGGAGCGGCCAGCAAACAGCTCGACCAAGACCGAGGCGCTGGGCTTGCGTTCGTCACGCACGAACACCGAGCTTTTCGGAATCGCCAGGTGCACACGGGCGGCCTTGACGTTATTGAGGCTGGAAATGGTGCGAGCCAGTTCGCCTTCCAGGCCACGACGATAGCGGGTGGCTTCCATGAACTGGCTGGTGCCCAGGCCCTGGTCCTTGTCGAGGATTTCAAAACCAATGTTGCTGTCGGACGGCGCCACGCCAGCGGCGGCCAGTTTCATCCGCGCGCGGGCTACGTCGTCAGCTTTGACCAGCAAGGCGCCGGAGTTGGGCTCCACGGTGTAGGCGATGTCGGCGGCGGCGAGGGTTTCCATGATCTGCTTGGAATCCATGCCCGACAGGCTGCCGTACAGGGGGCGGTAATCGGGTTGCTGCGACCACAGCACCACGGCAAAACCAATCGCCACGCTGGCGGCCAAGCCCACCATCAGGCCCACCTGACGCAGCATGGTCATTTCCGAGAGGTTTTCCAGGAACGACAGGCCAAACAACGGCGGTTTGCCGTCGGCCTTGGCGGGGAGGTTGTCGGAGACTGCTTCAGCCATGACTTAAATCTCGTCCTTAAACCGGCATCTGCATGATGTCTTGATACGCCTGAACCAGCTTGTTACGCACTTGGGTCAAGGCCTGGAAGGACACACTGGCCTTTTGCGAGGCGACCATCACATCGGTGAGGTCCACGCCGCTTTTACCGATCTCGAAGGCCGTCGCCAACTGGCTGGACGCCTGCTGGGTATCGCTGACTTTATTGATTGCCTGACCGAGCATGTCGGCAAAATTGCTTTGGCCCAATTCCGGCGCTGGCGCGACGGATTTCGGTTGAGCCATGGCATCCATTTGCATGGTGCGCATATCCAACATCAACCGATTGAACTCAATACCCTGGCTCATGACCTTCTCTCTCCGACGACCCGCAATTTTTTGACACTACGCAGCGGTTACTAGGGGTGGTAGCAACAAGGGTGCCAGCTCTGGAGCAACTCGTAAGAAAAGGCGACAAAGCTTGTCGAACTTGTTACCGCACGTTTTTGGTAGGAGCGAGCTTGCTCGCGAAGAACTCATGGACGCCGCGAGCATCCAGGAAGCACGCGTTATCGTTGACGTTTTTCGCGAGCAAGCTCGCTCCTACAAAAAAACGGTATGGGCGCGAAGTCAGGTGGCGAACAGATAGGCTTCCACATCCATACCGGCGTCGCGCATCTGCGCCAGCTTGTAGCGCAAGGTACGCGGGCTGATGCCCAGGCGTTCGGCCGCTTCTTTGCGGCGGCCACGCTCGGCGCGCAGGGTGTCGATGATCATCTGGAATTCACGGCGGCGCAGGTCATCGCCCAGGGCACCGGCTGATTCCGCCTCGGCGACCACTGGAGCCGGGGCCAGGCTCGGCAACGGCGCAACGCCATTACCCATGGCCAGGCAGAAATCCTGCGGCTGGATCAAGCCGCCCTGCTGCAAAATCAGCGCACGCTGTATGGCATTATCCAACTCGCGCACGTTGCCCGGCCATGGGTAATTGACCAGGCACGCCTGGGCCTCGGGCGACAACCGCGCCTGGGCATGCTTCATTTTTTTGACGTGGTTGTTCAGTAGGCGCTCGGCCAAGGGGATGATATCCGCCGGGCGCTCACGCAATGGGCGCCAGGCCAGCGGGAACACCGACAACCGGTAGAACAGGTCTTCACGGAAGCGCCCCGCCGCCACTTCACCCGCCAAGTCGCGGTTGGTGGTGGCGACCACGCGGATATCCAGCTGGATCGGCTTGCGTGCGCCCACGCGCTCCACTTCACGCTCCTGCAATACCCGCAGCAACTTGGCTTGCAGGCCCAGGGGCATTTCCGAGATTTCGTCGAGCAGAATGGTGCCGCCGTCGGCTTGTTCGAACTTGCCGGCCTGGGCCGCGATGGCGCCGGTGAACGAGCCCTTTTCATGGCCAAACAAGGTGGCTTCCAGCATGTTGTCGGGGATCGCCGCGCAGTTGATCGCAATGAATGGTTGTTTGGCACGGCCCGATTGCTGGTGGATATAACGCGCCAGCACTTCTTTACCGGTGCCGGACTCGCCGGAAATCAGCACAGTGGAATCACTGCGCGCCACCCGCGCCGCCAGTTCCAGCAATTGCGCGCTGGCCGGCTCAAAGGCAATCGGGCCATCGCCGTCGGCTGCGGGCATTACGCCCAGGGCATGCCGGGCGACCAGTTCGATCAACGCCTTGGGTTCGAACGGCTTGACCAGGTAATCCGCCGCGCCCTGACGCATGGCATCCACCGCCCGCTCCACCGCGCCATGGGCGGTCATCAGCAGCACCGGCAGCTGCGGCTGGCGCACCCGCAGCAGGCCGAGCAACTGGTGGCCGTCCATGCCGGGCATGTTGACGTCGCTGACCACCAGGCTGAAGGTTTCCTGCTCGACCGCCTCCAAGGCTTCCTCGGCAGAGCCGACCGCACGGTAGTCATGGCCCGCCAACAGCAGCGTGTCAGCCAATGCTTCACGCAGGGCGCGATCGTCTTCCACCAATAAAACCTTGATAGCCATCATCCTCTTACTCCGCGCTTGCCGCGCTGGAAAACAGCGGCAAGGTCATCAATGCACAGGTGCCACGCCCCAGGCGCGAACGCAGCTGCAATTGTCCCTGATGGGCACGGGCCACTGCCTTGACCACGGTCAGGCCCAGGCCAGTGCCGTTGGTCTTGGTGGTAAAAAACGGCTCGCCCAGGCGCCGCAGCACCTGCGGGGCGATACCGCTGCCGCTGTCGCTGACGCACAGACGCAGGGTTTGTCCGCGGCTATACAGGTGCACTTTCAGGCGCGCCCCGGGGCCACTGGCCTGGGTAGCGTTTTCGATCAGGTTGAGCAGCGCGCCCACCAGGGTGTCGCGGTTGCACAGCAATTCGCCCTGGTGGCTGTCGCACTGCCAGCGCAGGTTGGCCTCCTGCACATGGGTCGCCGCTGCCGCTTGCAGCGACTGCATCAAACCGGCAGGGGTAACGCGATCGGTCAGCGGCAGTTCGCCGCGGGCAAATACCAGCATGTCACGTACTTGGTGTTCCAACTCATGCAGGCGCTCCTTGAGGCGCCCGGCAAAGCGTTGGTGGGTGGCCGCTGGTAATTGCTCGTCAGTCAAATGGCTGGCGTAGATCAATGCCGCCGACAACGGCGTACGAATCTGATGCGCCAAGGAAGCGACCATCCGCCCCAGGGACGACAGCCGCTCATGGCGAGCCAACTGATCTTGCAGGTGCCGGGTTTCTGTCAGGTCATTGAGCAGCACAAGCTGGCCCGGCTCGGCGTCCAGGGAACGGGTCGCAATGGACAGCCGGCGCCCGTCCTTGAGGGAGACTTCGTGGCCGTCGTCTTCACGGGGGGCGAAACAGCGGGTGATGACTTCACGCCACAGCTCGCCTTCCAGCGGCAAGCCAAGCAGGTCGCAGGCCGCCGGGTTGGCTTCGCGAACGCGGCCTTGGTCGTCGATGACGATCACGCCACCGGGCAACAGGTCCAGCAGGTTTTGCAGACGGTTGGCCAGGCGTTCTTTCTCGGCCAGCTCCTGCATTCGCTGGGCGCTGACGACCGCCAGTTCGCCTTTAAGCTCGGAAACCCGGGCCTCAAGCAGGCTGTAGGAGTCGGTCAGCTGGTTCGACATCTGGTTGAACTGCGAGAGCGCGTGCTCCAGGCCCTGGCGGGTCGGCGGTTCTACAGGCGAAACCAGCCCCTGGATGGCAGGGGCCGAAGATAGTTGGGCGGCGTGGGGCATGATGCTCTCTCGCTTGGCTGACCGTCAGTTAAACGGAACGTTGCGAGGGCTGTAGCAATACCCGTGCCGAAAAAAATCTACCTATAAATCAAGTAGTTGAAAAACAGGCGTCAATCATCCGCCTGTTCATCACCTTCTTTGCGGCTCATCCCGTACTTGCGCATCTTCTCCACCAGGGTGGTGCGACGGATACGCAGGCGCTCGGCGGCACGGGCGACGATGCCGTTGGCATCGTCCAGCGCCTGTTGGATCAGGCCTTGTTCCAGGTTGCCGAGGTAGTCCTTGAGATCCAGGCCTTCGGGCGGCAACATCGCGCTAGCGCCGAAGTCTGGAGTATGGCCGTTGATTGCCACGCGCTCTTCCATGTCGCTGCGCAGGCTGTCCATCTGCTCGTCCTCGTCGTCGACGTAGCGGAATTTCTTCGGCAACTCGACCACGCCGATCACCCCGTACGGATGCATGATCGCCATGCGCTCCACCAGGTTGGCCAGCTCGCGGACGTTGCCCGGCCAGCCGTGGCGGCACAGGGACATGATTGCCGCGGAGTTGAAACGAATGGAGCCGCGCTTCTCGTGCTCCATGCGCGAGATCAGTTCGTTCATCAGCAACGGGATGTCTTCCACGCGCTCGCGCAGCGGGGCCATCTCGATAGGGAATACGTTGAGGCGGTAGTACAGGTCTTCGCGGAAGCTGCCGACCTCGATCATGCTTTCGAGGTTCTTGTGGGTGGCGGCAATGATGCGCACGTCCACGCTCTGGGTCTTGTTGCTGCCCACGCGCTCGAAGGTGCGCTCTTGCAGTACGCGCAGCAGCTTGACCTGCATCGGCAACGGCATGTCGCCGATTTCGTCGAGGAACAGGGTACCGCCATTGGCCAGCTCAAAGCGCCCGGCACGGCTGGTGATCGCCCCGGTAAAGGCGCCCTTCTCGTGGCCGAACAATTCGCTTTCCAGCAGCTCTGCCGGGATCGCCCCGCAGTTGACCGGCACAAAGGGCCCGTCGCGACGCTTGGAGTGATAGTGCAGGTTGCGCGCGACCACTTCCTTGCCGGTGCCCGACTCGCCGAGGATCAGCACGCTGGCGTCGGTATCGGCCACTTGCTGCATCATCTGGCGCACGTGCTGGATGGCGCGGCTGGTGCCGACCAGGCTGCGGAACAGGTTGGGTTCACGGTGACGGCCGCGCTCGCGGGCCTGGTCGTACATCTCGCGATAGACCTGGGCACGGTGCAGGGAATCGAGCAATTTGCTGTAGCTGGGCGGCATTTCCAGGTTGGATAGCACGCGGCGGCGCTGGTCTTCCGGCAGGTCCACGGAAGAAATATCGCCCATTAGCAACACCGGAAGGAACTCATCCCAGGTAGACAGTGTCTTTAACAGGCCCAGAACTGCGCCAGGAGCGTTTACCGTCCCGATCAATACACAAATGACTTCACGGCTCGACGACAACGAGCTGACCGCCTGCTGCCAATCGTGGCTGCCGCAGGGCAAATTTTCTTCACCGAGAAAATTTAAAATCACCGCTAAATCGCGGCGGCGGACGCTATCGTCATCGATCAGCAGAATTTTGGTTTCACGCCACATGCAATAGCAACTTCCCTAGTAAAACTTCCTGCCCCGGAATGAGGGCAATCAAGACGTCTGTAAGATTTCTTACCTTCTAGACGTCTGAAATCTGAAAACAGCACTAGTTAAGTCAAAAATGATGGCATAGTCAAATATATGACGCGCCGTTCGGATTAACTGCGCCCTTTCAACCGAACAGATGGTAAACCTTTGACGCATTTTTCGCTTGGTTGATCTGCGACATCTCTTCGAAAATCGCCTGGCGCTCGCCGGTCGTCACTTCAAGCAACTGCTGGTAAACCGCCAACAGGCTTTCCAGCTTTCCACGCAGCGCATCCTCATCCACCGGCGCTTCGCTCAGCACCTGATCGATCACACTGCGGCAGCCCAGGTCGAGCTCGCTGATGGCATCCCAGTTGCGCGCAGCCAGCGCGTCGACCAGGGCTTCACGGGTTTCATCAATGCGTTGCAGTGCGTGGCTCATGACGAGTTCCTCAAGGCCCGTGGCCTTATTCTGCTGCGCCTTGTGGCGCGCCGATAGCATCCCAGCCTTCTTTTACGGTAATCATCAATCGAGCGACTTCGTCGATGATCTCGGCGTCGTTTTGCTGGTTAGCCTCCATCAACCGATTGGTCATGTAGACATAAAGGCTTTCCAACTGCTGAACATAAGCCGGGTTATCACTCTTTTCAGCATCCAGGCCATCGCGCAGCCCGATAACGATGTCGATGGCCTTGCCGAGCATCAAACCCTTCTGTGCGATGTCACCACGCGCCAGGGCGCCCTTGGCCTGGGACATGCGATCCAGGCCGCCTTCCATCAACATCTGCACCAGGCGATGCGGGCTGGCTTCGGAGATCTGTGCGTGGGAATTGACCTTCTGGTATTGGCGAAGGGCTCGCATAGGGTTCATGTTTCTACCTCGTGACAGGCGACAGCGAAAAGGATTCTAGTAACCAATATGTCGACTGGGCCGCAAAAAGCTTTAACACCGGTCGTCTTTCGGTACGAAAAGGCCAGGCAGGTTGCCTGGCCTTTTGCGTGAGTGGCGATCAGTTATTGGTTTTAGGGTTGTTCAAGGCATTGAGCGTGGTCATGACACTGGTGCTTTGCTGGCGCAGTTGGGCAACCAGGGTGTCCATGGCGTTGTATTTGGCGGAGAGGCTGTTGGTCAGCAGTTCCATGCGCTCGTTCAGGGTTTCCTGCTGCTTTGCGATGTCCTTGAGACTGTCGGTCAACGAGGTAGAACGCGTTGCCAGAACCCCGGTAGAGGCCTTGGCAAAGTCATCCGTTGCACTTTTCATGCGCGCCAACATGCCGTCTTTGCCGCTGAACATACTGTTGATATCGGCTGCATTAGTCTTGACTGCAGCGTCCCACTTTTTGTCATCGATTGTCAGCAAGCCGGTGGTAGAGCTTGTGCTCACGCCAAATTGAGCCAACGACTTGAAAGTGCCAGTCCCCGAAAGGGTATTGAATTCATTGCGGATCGCCGCCTGCAGCGAACGCATGGTCGAGTCACCCGTCAATGCCGCAGCCGTTGTGCTGCCGTCAAGATTCTTGGTGACCTTGGTTTCGGCATTCATTGCGGAGATCAAAGCATTGTAGGTATCAACGAAGCCTTTGACCCCGGACTTGAGCGCCGTGTTGTTGGTACTGACGGTGATCAGCGTAGCGTTTTTATCGCCAGAGGTGCCCGTCTTGTAAGTCGAAGGCGCCACCAGCTTGATGTTCACACCACTGAGCGCGCCCTCGATACTGTTGGTCTTGGACACAGACGCAACACCATCAATGCTGTACAGCGCATCCTTGGGCAGATCGACGACCGTTGAACCCACATCCAGGCCGGAGGTGCCGGAAAGCGTAAGGTCGGAACCGGTACCCATGGTGGTAGAGGTCAGGATCAATCGGGAACCATTGGAGTCGGTCTGGATATTGGCACTGAGCCCGGAAGTACCAAACTGGGTATTGATCGAATCCCGCACCTGCTGCAAGGTCGCGCCGGCTGGAACATTGACGCTGTAATCCTTGCCCGACTGAGAGATGGTCAAGGTGGTCGGCTTATCCGTAGCGTTCACCACAGAAGAGGTGCCACCGGAGAAGTTCTTGCTGGATAATTTTGACGCCTGGGCCAACTGGTCAACGATCAGTCGGAAGCTGCCGTTCGAAGCTGTGTTATTGGCAGTCATGGTCGCCGTTTTTTCATCCGAGGACGAGCCGGTCAATCCGGTGAAACTACTGTCTTTGGTCATGGCGTCCAAAGCACTACGAAACGCATCCAGTGCCGCCTGAATCTTGCCGATCGAAGACAGCGTGGTGGTCGCCTTCTGGGACGCGGTATTGATCTGCGTCTGCTTGGGCACCTTTTCGGCGTCCACCAAGGACTTCACGATCGCTTGCGTATCGATGTTCGAACCGATACCACTTACCGTTGAACCCGCCATCATCTATCTCCTGTTCGGTGGCTGCCGTTATCTTGACTTATTACGCCTCAAGACCTGACAGCAACAAATTTCATGCCAGCTCACACCTTGTCGTCAAACAACACGTTGCTTGCGCTGGAAAGGTTCTGTGCCAGTTTCAACGCCGTTTCCGACGGAATCTGACGGATCACTTCACCACTGTCGGTGGCAATGACCTTGACCACGACCCGGTGGGTCGAATCGTCAATGGAAAAATCCAGGCTGCGCTGGGCAGCCTGGACGAATTCGCGAATGTCGGTTACTGCTTTTTCCAGGTCCGCGCGCTCAGGCTCTTTGCCGGTTGCCGCTACTTCCTGAGCCTTGCTGCTGTTTTGATCGGCAGTTGCCTTGGGAGGCGCGCCTTGAGGGGCAACCGGCGGATAAGACTGGTTCAGCTTTACACTCATGTCCATGTCCAATCTCCTCTAAACCGAAAAAACGGAAGGGCACGTAAACGCGCCCTTCCGTTAGTTACCAAGCGCGCTGATTACTGAAGCAGTTTCAGTACAGCGGATGGCAGTTGGTTAGCCTGCGACAGGATCGCGGTGGAAGCCGACTGCAGGGTTTGCTGCTTGGTCAGTTCCGCGGTTTCGGCAGCGAAGTCGACATCCTGAACGGTGGAACGCGCAGCGGTAGAGTTTTTCTGGATGTTCTGCAGGTTGTCTGCAGTGGTAGTCAGACGGTTCTGGGTGGCACCCAGACCCGAACGAACGCTGTCGATGGTGCCGATGGCCTTGTCGATAACCGACAGTGCGTTTTGAGCCATATCAGCGCTGGTCACATCAGTATTGGCGATGGTGGTTTTGGTGGAAGCAGCAGTGGTAGCCGCAGCTGCACCGAACAGCCCCCCAACACCATCCCCCGACAAGGAGTAACCCTTGGAGGAATCCAGCGATACTTGGCCGGTGGCAGTCATCTTGGTTGTATCGGACAGAGCGGTGCCTGCGCCGGTAGGGTATGCACCGGAACCATCTTTGGATTTGATAGTGATAGCGGCCGCACTGGCAGCGCCGGCTGCAACAGCACCAAACTCGATGTTCTCACCAGTATCGGACTTGACCGAAAGCGTTTTCTTGGCTTCGTCGAAGTTGACACTGATACCCAGCTTGGCGGCGTTGGACTTCAATTGATCAGCCAAGCCAGCCTGGCTAGTTACGCCCGTCATTGTGACAGTCTGGCCATTGACAGTCATTGAAAACGTGGCAGCAGCGGCAGGTGTAGCGCCCGTGGTAAACGCGGCATTATCAACTTCAATCTGAACTTCAGTGCTCGCGGTAGCTGTGAGGCCGCCAATTGCACCATTCATTTTGCTGGCGATACTCTGCGCCGAAGCACCAACCGGGACAGCAATTGCACTGCTCACCTGGCCATTACCGGTCACGGTAATAGTGCCAGCTGCACTGCCGATACCATTCTCGGTAGGAGTAATTGCAACACTCTTGATCTGCTGCGAACCAATATTGTTGGCGGCAACGTTTTCCAGGCTCAGGTTGATGGTTTCGTTAGCATTGGCACCCACTTGGATAGCCTTGGTGCCATACGAACCGTCCAACAGTTTCTGGCCACCGAAAGTGGTGGTTTGCGAGATACGGGTCAGTTCTGCGGTCAGGGCCTGGTATTCGTCGTTGTTCGACTTACGGTCGTCGGCGCTCAGGGAGCCGGTAGCCGAGGACAGGGCCAGGGTACGCATTTTTTGCAGGATGTCGGTCGAAGCCTGCATCGCGCCTTCAGCGGTCTGAGCGATGGAGATGCCGTCGTTCACGTTTTTTACAGCTTGGCCCAGGCCGTTGATTTGGCTGGTCAGGCGGTTAGCGATCTGCAGGCCGGCAGCGTCGTCTTTAGCGCTGTTGATACGCAGGCCGGAAGACAGGCGCTGCATGGAAGTGGCCAGGGCGCCGCCAGCTTTGTTCAGGTTGCCCTGAGTCGTGATGGAAGCAATGTTGGTGTTTACTGTTAAAGCCATGACGAAATCCTCGTTGGATGGATACTGCGGCTTCCGGCCCTGGCAACCGCCGGGTGTGGCCTGAGAACCTACGTAATAGTTATCGTCGTGGTAGCCGGTTGCTTGAGGGTTTTTTTGATTTTTTTTACTAGCCCTGTGCCAGCCCTTGTATTTCAACGGCTTATAGAGGCGTGAAACGCCAGTAATCACGGGTTACTGGCGCCAAAACTTCGCCTTCAAGACGCCCCCCCTGGTAGGAGCGAGCTTGCTCGCGAAGAACGTTAACGATGACGCGGGCATTCAGAATGCACGCGGCGCCCTCAGGTTCTTCGCGAGCAAGCTCGCTCCTACAGGGGGCGCAAAAAAAACGCCGATGAACATTCGATCATCGACGTTTTTCATGAAGCCGCTAAAGCATCACGGACGATAGAGAATCGCCGAGCCCCACGACAGCCCCACACCAAAGCCGCTGATTGCCACGCGCTTCCAGGCGGCGTCCATCACGTGCTTTTCCAGCAGCAACGGAATGCTCGATGACACGGTATTGCCGGTCTCGACCATGTCCTTGATGAACTTGTCCACCGGCGCTTCTTCAAAGCGGCGCGCCACGGCGTCAACGATGGCCGCGCTGCCCTGGTGGATGCAGAACGCATCAATGTCATCTGCCTTGAGGTCCGACTCATTGAGCAGTTCGTGCAAGTGTGCCGGCACCTTGAGCAAGGCGAAGTTGAACACCTGGCGGCCGTTCATGAAGAACACACCATCGCTGACCTTCAAGTGCGGCGCGCCGGAACCGTCGGTACCGAACTTGGATTTGCCCAGCAACCACGGCGCGTCCTCGCCCATCCAGGTGGCGGTGGCGGCATCACCGAACAGCATGGTGGTGTTGCGGTCTTCCGGGTCGACGATCTTGGAATACGGGTCGGCGGTGATCAGCAGGCCGTTTTTCAGGCCGGCGGCTTCCATGAAGCCTTTCATCGCGTAGATGCCGTACACGTAGCCGGAGCAGCCCAGGGAAATATCGAAAGCGGCAACGTGAGTCGGCAGGCCCAATTTGTCCTGGACGATGGCGGCGGTGTGGGGCAAGCCCTCTTCATCGCCGTTCTGGGTGACGACGATCAGCGCGTCGATGGACTCGCGCTTCAAATCCGGGTTGTTGGCAAACAATGCATTGACTGCTTCGACGCACAGGTCGGAAGTCTCCTGTGCAGCTTCCTTGCGCGGCAGGAACGCCGAACCGATCTTGCCGATGATGAACTCTTCATCCTTGGCGAATTTGGCACCCTGGGCGTAGTTATCGATCCCGTCTGCCGGCACGTAACTGGCGATGCTTTTTATGCCAATCATTGTGGCTTCCCAATACTAAATAGCTGGAGAACACCCCTCGGACTACGCCGGGAGTGCTGACAATAAAGGGGATAACCCCATGAAAATCTCGCTGAAAGCCGCCCGATAAAGGCCCTGTGACGACTTATCCTTTTCACACGATACAGTGAAGATGCGCTTTATGACTCACAGGTCACTCAATTTTGCGCGCTTTGTGCAAAAACCGGCAACATTTCCAGGCCAGAAACGACAACGGCCTCCCCTGTCGCCAGGGGAGGCCGTTGTTCATTGCGACGATTACATGCGGCTGAACAGGTTCAGCTGGGAGATTTTAACGAACGCCAGTTGCGAGGCCTGCAACATGGTTTGCTGCAACGTGAGGTTGATCGCCGCTTCGCCCATGTCAATGTTCGCCAGATCGCTCATGGTGCTTTTGTTTGCAGTGCCGATACTGATGTTTTCCGCCGACTGGATATCCAGTGCAGCTTCGCGGGCCCCGATGGAACCGCGCACGTTATCGACCTGGGCACGTGAATTGGCAAAATTACTGATGGAAGCGTCGAGCGCATCCTTGAGCTTGACCATCGCCGCCGGGTTGCCGTCGGCCGGTTGCTCCAGCGCCTTGCGCAGTTGGCTCAGGGTATCCAGCGCGTTCTGGGTCTTGGCCGTGCTGGCAGCGACCGCAAACTGATCGCCGACTTGCGGTGTGCCGCTGACATCAAAGGTCACGCCTGCTGCCGTCACGGTCGTACCGCCACCGGTGTCGCCGGTGGCGATCGCTTTGCTGTCGGCACTGTAGGGCTGGGCATAGACTTCATACGCCGTGCCACTGGTGAACTTGATCACCGCCCCGCTGTTAGCCGGGAACGTACTGGCATAGGTGGCCGGGTTGCTCACCTGCGCATTCGTCAGCTGCGCAGTGGAGGCATTACTGGGCGTGCGCGAAACACTGAAGGTGTCGGGTTTGGCGGCCAGGCTGAACGAACGGTCCTTGACCAGCGCATCGGCGTCCGGCCCCGTCGCCATATCCTTGAGATCCACCGCAATATCAAAATTCACGCCGCGCAGGCTCACGGTGGAGCCGCCTTCCTTGGTGGAATCAAAGGTGCCGTTGCCAGGGATCTCCGACGTGACGTCATTACCGTTCTTGTCGGAGACCTTGTACTGGGTGCTGCTGGTAAAGGTCAGCTTGTATGGCTCGCCATCGGCGAATTTATTCGTGTAATCCGAGCCTGAAGTCACCAGGCCGGCCGACACTGAGACTTTATGATCATTGGGCACTGGCGCCGTTGCCGGCGGCACGATGGCAGGTGCGATCCAGGTCGCCTGGGTGCGGCCCGAGTTAACGGCACCGTCCATGATGCTCTTGCCGGTGTCACCGGCACTGACTCTCAGGGAATCGGAAACCTGCAGGCTCAGCGGCGTTTCATCACCCTGATAGGTGTAGGTGCCGTCGCTGTTACGGCTATAGGGCGGCGTCGAGGTCTTGGAGCCGGAAAACAGATAGTTGCCCGAGGAATCCTTGCTGTTAAGCAAGCCCAGCACCTGGTCTTCAAGCGCACCGATCTGGCCGGCAATCGACTTGCGGTCGGCATCGCTGCGCGAACCGCCCGCTTCAATGGCCAAGGTACTGGCCGCCTGCAGCGCCTC
This sequence comes from Pseudomonas sp. PA-1-3F, assembly GCF_021609665.1. Classification (NCBI taxonomy): domain Bacteria; kingdom Pseudomonadati; phylum Pseudomonadota; class Gammaproteobacteria; order Pseudomonadales; family Pseudomonadaceae; genus Pseudomonas; species Pseudomonas sp. PA-1-3F. The sequence goes on from NZ_WJZD01000030.1 coordinate 28,159, forward strand.
GTTGATTGCCCCCAATACGCTTTCCTCGTTGGTCAACGAGTTCTTCAAACTGGTGATATTGCCGTTGAACTGCCCGAGCATGTCCTTCTGCTGTTGCAGCAACAACAACCTCGCCGCCGCCACCGGGTCATCCGCTGCGGTCTGCACGCGCACACCGGAACTAGCCTGCTCCTGGGCCTTCACCACGCTGGAATAGTTGTCCGTGTACTTGGCGGCACTGGTTTCAAAATACTGTGCAGTGGAAATACGCATCGTCCCAGACTCCCTTAAAGACTATTGATCAGCGTGCTGAAGGTTTCTTGCGCAGCCTTGATGATCTGCGACGAGGCGGTGTAGTACTGCTGGAATTTGATCATGTCGCCCGCCTCTTCATCGAGGTTGACCTGGGACACGGAGTTGCGCGCATCCTGGTTGGCCTTGAGCAAGGCGCCCGTGGCCGTGGTGTCGGTATTGGCCGACGCGGCCTTGGCCCCGACGGTCGACACCAGGCGACTGTTGGCCGCCACCAGGCTCACTCCGCCGCCACTGCCATCGGACAGGCCGACGGTGGCTTTGGTTTGCAGGTCGAGCAACGCCTGGGCGTTACGGTTATCCGACTTGCCCGAGGCGTTGAAGGAAAACGTGGTGCTGTCGCCAGCGGCGGGCGACCCGGCGACCGTGGTATCGAACTTGAAGCTTTTGGCCGGCACCAGCAGCGTGCCGTTGGCATCCCGCATCGGCACGTCGACCGTGATCTTGTTGCCTTGGCCCGGCACGATGGTGCCGGTGCCAATCGGGTTGCCCTGGGCATCGTTGAGCGTATAACCCTGGGTGCCGTCGGCGGCCGGCTTGCCGAATACCATCTTCACTGGCATTGAGTGCTCAATACCGGTACGCAGTTGCGCGGTATCGGCGCCACCATGAATATCGATAGGCAGGGTCAGGGTCGGCGGTGTAAAGGTGCCGGTACCCTGGTTGGTCTTGCTGCCCTCGCCCAGCAATGGCCCGGCGAACGCGATTTTATTGGCGTCCGTCAAAGTCGTGCCGATGTTGGTCGCACCGCTGGCGGTAGGGCTGACTTTGAAACTATCGCCCGCCGCCATCGGCCCCTTGCCATCCAGCGCCAGGGTGAAGCCATCGATCACCGGCGGCGGCGCGGTATTGGTGTCGAACGCGCCCATGGCCTTGCCGTCGGAACGCACCACCGTGTAGTTGTTGCCGCTGGTAAAGGTCACTTTGTAGTCGTAGGTCGACAGCTTGCTGGTGTCCGCAATGGTCACATTCAAATTGCCGGAGCCCGTGCTGTTGCCCAGCGCGCCCTGACTGCGCTGGGCAATGGCCGCCGCGCTGTTGATGTCCTTGAACAGCGATGAGCCGAAGTCACCGTTCAAGTCCAGGCCCTGCCCCAGTTGGCTGTTGATGGTATCGGCTGTCGCCAGGGCAATACGCCCCAGGTCATTGATGGCCGGCATCAGGGCATCACTGCGATAACGCAACAGGCCGCCGATGCTGCCCCCACTGAGCACGTTGCCCAGGTCGATCGCCGTACCGCCGCCAGCATTGAGCGCAATGGTGTACTGGCTTGGGTCGCTAGCGCTCGGCACTGCCGAGAGGGTGTTGGACCGGTCGCCCAATACCAGGGATTGGCCCGTGCCGGTGCTGACGCTGAACACACCATTCTGTTCACTGGTGGTCACACCCACCAGTTCATTGAGCGAGCGCACCGCCTCGTTACGGGCATCCAGCAGGTTGGCCGGGGCGCTGTTGCTTGAGCCCTGGGCCTGGGTGATCTGCTTGTTGAGCGAAGCAATCGAGGAGGTCAACTGGTTGACCTGGTCACTCATGGTGCTCAACTGGCCATTGATCGACTCTTTCTGTTGAGTCAATTGGCTGGAGATGGCGTTGAAACGGTTACTCAGGGTCTGGGCGCTGGTCAGCAGCACTTGCCGGGCAGACACGTCGCTGGGGTTGGCCGCGGAGGTCTGCACAGCGGCAAAAAACGCGCTGAGCACCGAAGACATGCCGGTTGTCTTGTCCGACAAGGTCTTGTCGATGGCGCTGGCCTGGCTGGAATAAGCCTTGGCATCGTTATTGAGCGCCGTGCTGTTCTGGTAGGCCGCATCCAGGAACTCGTTATAGACCCGACGCACATCCGCCAGCGTGGTGCCGCTGCCAATGTACACACCGCCGTAGGGGTTGTTGGCACTCGCATTTTGCGTGGTCTGCTGGCGCGAATAACCCGAGGTGTTGGCGTTGGCGATGTTATTACTCAAGACCGACAACGATCCTTGAGCGGCATTGAGCCCTGACATCCCGATACTGAGCAAACTCATGGTTCAGACCTTATAAATGTGTGGTTGCGCCAGCGGCAGCGTAGTTCTGGTAACTGTTCATGTTTTTTGCGATCTGCGAAATCTTGCTGGCGTAATCCGGGTCGGTTGCATAACCGGCTTTTTGCAACTCGCGTACAAACTGTTCCGGGTTGTCGGCTGATTTCACAACTTCTTTATAGCGATCATGGCTTTGCAGCAGGGTCACGAGGTCGTGGAAGCTGTCCTGGTAGGAGCTGTAGGAACGGAATTGCGCCGTTTCCTTGACCATCGCCCCATCGCGAAACTCGCTGGTGATCGCCCGGGCCTGACCACCCTGCCAGCTCTGCCCGGCCTTGATGCCGAACAGGTTGTGGCTGCTGCTGCCGTCTTCGGCACGCATGACTGATTTGCCCCAACCGGTTTCCAGTGCCGCCTGGGCCACCAGGTACTTGGGGTCGATACCAATCCGTGCGGCAGCGGCCTTGGCCATCGGCAACATGGTGGCGACAAATTCATCCTGCGAGCTGAAGGCTTTCTTGGCCGGCGCCAGCGGTGGCTGGGCAATGGCGCGGCCATACACCTGCATGCGCCCGCTCGGCACGGCAAAGCTACGCGCGCTGCTGTTGATGACCGTGTCGTCGGCAGCGCTGTTACGCAGGGGCGCGGATTTGGCTTCGACCGGAGCGTTCGGCACGATACCCGCCAGCAGGCGGTCGGCCAGCTTGCTGGGCAAGGCGATACGACGCTGGTTCATCAGTTCCATGTCGTTGGCATGGGTGCTGGCGCCCTCAGGCACGGCCACGCGATACGCCCACAAAGGCCGCTGGCCATTGGAGCGACCCAACGGGCCTTCGGCCTGGGTACCGGCGGCAATCTCGGTCGGCACATCGACTTTCTTCACCGGCGCATCCGCCGCCGGGCCTTGCAAGGTGGCGGCCTGAGCCTCCACCGGCTTGTTCTTCTGCATCTGGCGCATCAGCACATCGGCCAGGCCGATACCGCCACCTTCGCGGGACATCGACACCGCCAGTTGCTGGTCGTACATTTCCTGGTATTGCTTGGCGGCCGGGGTGTTCAGCGGGTTGTCCTTGCCCAGGGCCTCGGTGGCCGAACGCATGGACTTGAGCATCTCGTTCAAAAACAGCGACTCGAATTCCTGCGCCACTTTGCGCAGGTTGCCTTCGCTGTTTTTGTCGTCACCGACCTTGAGCTGGTTAAGCCGGTTCAGGTCGGAGTAAGACCCCGAGTCCGCCGTGCTGCTGATGCCGCTCTTGCGCATATCCATGGCCATGGCCTCAGATCACGATCAGGTCGGCTTGCAACGCGCCGGCCTGCTTCAAAGCTTCGAGGATCGCCATCAAGTCGCCGGGCGCAGCGCCCACCTGGTTCACCGCACGGACAATCTCGTCCAGGGTGGTGCCGGGGCCGAACTTGAACATCGGCTTGGCTTCTTGCTGGGCATTGACCCGCGAGCGCGGGACCACGGCAGTCTGGCCACCGGACAACGGCCCAGGCTGGCTGACGATCGGGTCTTCGGTGATGGTCACCGTCAGGCTGCCGTGGGTTACCGCCGCTGGCGAGACCTTGACGTTCTGGCCGATCACGATGGTGCCGGTGCGCGAGTTGATGATGACTTTCGCCACGGCCTGGCCGGGGTCCACTTCAAGGTTTTCCAGAATCGACAGGTAGTCCACGCGCTGGCTTGGGTCCAAAGGCGCAGTGACGCGAACCGAGCCGCCGTCGATGGCCTGGGCCACGCCAGGGCCGAGCATGTCGTTGATCTTGTCGACCACGCGCTTGGCGGTGGTGAAGTCGGAGCGGTTGAGGTTCAAGGTCAGGCTGTTGCCCTGGTTGAAACCACTCGGCACGGTGCGTTCAACCGTGGCGCCACCGGGGATACGCCCGGCCGACGGCACGTTCACGGTGATCTTCGAGCCGTCGCGGCCTTCGGCGTCAAAACCGCCGACCACCAGGTTGCCCTGGGCGATGGCGTAGACGTTGCCGTCGATACCTTTGAGCGGCGTCATCAGCAAGGTGCCGCCGCGCAGGCTCTTGGAGTTACCCATGGACGACACGGTAATGTCCACCACCTGCCCCGGCTTGGCGAACGCGGGCAGATCGGCGCTGATCGACACCGCCGCGACGTTCTTCAACTGCACGTTGCCCGAGCCTGGCGGTACCTTGATGCCGAACTGGGAGAGCATGTTATTGAAGGTTTGCAGGGTGAACGGCGTCTGGGTGGTCTGGTCACCCGTGCCGTTGAGCCCCACGACCAGGCCATAGCCGATCAACTGGTTGGAGCGCACGCCGGAAATACTGGCGATGTCCTTCAGGCGCTCGGCCTGGGCCACAGCACTCAAGGCCAGCAAAAGCGCCATCGCCATCAGCTGTTTGAACTTCAAAATGGCCACCTAGAAAGGGAACAGCGGGCTGAGGAAGAAGCGGTCGAACCAGCCCGGCTGGCTCGCATCGGCAAACGAACCGGTGCCCGAGTAGGTAATGCGTGCATCGGCAATGCGCGTCGACGGCACGGTGTTATCGGTGGAGATGTCATCGGCGCGGACCATGCCGGCGATGCGCACCAGCTCGTCGCCGGTGTTGAGGGTCATCCACTTTTCACCGCGCACGGCAATGATGCCGTTGGGCAATACATCGGCGACGGTCACGGTGATCGAACCGGTCAGGCTGTTGCCCTGCCCGGCCGCGCTCTTGCCGTTGGTGGCGCGGTCGCCGCTGTAGCCGGCGTCCAGGCTCAGGTCACCGCTGCCCAGCGGGTTGTTGGTGTTCAGGCCACCGCCGAACAGCGAGGTCAGGCCAATGCTGGTCTTACTGTTCTTGCCGATCTGCGAGTTGGCGTTCTTGCTGGCCTGGGTCTTCTCGTTCAGGGTGATGGTGATGATGTCACCGACCCGGAACGCCTTGCGGTCGCTGTACAGGTTCTGCTCGAAACCGGCCTGGTAGATCGAGCCATTGTTGGCCGCCGCCGGCAGCGGCGTGCGTGGCAACACCGGCGCGTAGTACGGGTCATTGGGCTTTGGCGAGGGGGCGACACAGCCCGCAAGCACGGCGATCCCACTCAATGCCAACACACAAACATAGCGATTCATGACCCTAACCTCACGGTGTTGCAGGCACCCTCAAGGGCGCCCCATAGACTTGATTACAGATTCTGCGTAACGAACGAAAGCATCTGGTCGGCGGTGGAAATCACCTTGGAGTTCATCTCGTAGGCGCGCTGGGTGGTGATCATGTTGACCATCTCCTCAACGGTGCTGACGTTGGAGGTTTCCAGGGTGCTTTGCAGCGTGGTGCCGAAGCCGTTCAAGCCAGGGGTGCCGATTTGCGGCGCGCCACTGGAGGCGGTTTCCAGGAACAGGTTGTTGCCCATCGCCTGCAGGCCGGCCGGGTTGATGAAGTCGGCGGTTTGCAGGTTGCCGATCACCTGGGACGCGGGGTTGCCAGCGACGGTGATGGACACGGTGCCGTCGTTGCCGACGGTGAAGGTCTTGGCGTCGGGCGGCACCACGACAGCAGGCTCCAGGGCGAAACCGTTGGCGGTCACGATCTGGCCGTTGGAGTCCAGGTGGAAGGTGCCGTCACGGGTGTAAGAAGTGGTGCCATCCGGTTGCAGCACTTGAAAAAAGCCCCGGCCGTTGATCGCCATGTCCAGGGGCTGGCCGGTTTGCTGCAGGTTGCCGGCGCTGAAGTTTTTCTGGGTGCCGACGATCTGCACACCGGTACCCAGTTGCAGGCCCGACGGCAATTCGCTGTCCTGGGTCGATTGGGCGCCCGGTTGCTTCTTGATCTGATAGAGCAAGTCCTGGAACTCGGCGCGATCACGTTTGAAGCCCGTGGTCGACACGTTTGCCAGGTTGTTGGAAATGGTCGTCAGGTTGGTGTCCTGGGCGGACAGGCCTGTCTTGGCAACCCATAGAGCCGGAAGCATGCTGTTCTCCTTCGTGCGCCGGATGGTTGGCGCTGCGTTGCAAATTAGTTAATGGGCTTGGATCAGCTCATCTGCATGACGCGCGTCATGGCCTGGTCGTCTTCTTTAGCGCTGTTCATCATCTTGATGTGCAGCTCGAACTGCTTGGCCAGCGCCAGCACCGCGGTCATTTCTTCCACGGCATTGACGTTGCTTGCCTGCAGGAAACCCGAGGTCAGCCGCACGTTCGCGTCGGCCTGGGCCGGTTGGCCATCCTTGGTGTGGATGGTGCCGTCCAGGCCCTTGGTCATGTTCTTGAGGTCAGGCTGGACCATCTTGATACGGTCCACTTCCGCCATTACTCGCGGGCCTTCGCCCATGGCACGGATGCTGATGGTGCCGTCCGAACCCACTTCGATTTTCTGCTGGGGCGGCACGGCGATCGGGCCACCGTTGCCCATGATCGGCATACCGTTGCCGGCCCGCAGCACGCCCAGGGCATCCACGTTCATGCTGGCGCTGCGCACGTAGGCTTCGCCGCCATCGGGGGTCTGCACCGCCATCCAGCCGTCGCCGCTGACGGCTACGTCCAGGTCGCGGCCGGTCTCGATCATCGCGCCCGGTGAAAAGTCGGTAGCCGGACGTTCGGTCATGGCAAACGCCCGCGCCGGAAAGCTGTCACCGAACACCGGCATCGAACGCGCCTGCTCCAGGTCGCGCTGAAAGCCGTTGGTGGAAATGTTCGCCAGATTGTTGGCATGGGCCTTCTGCGCCAGTGCATTCTGGCTGGCGCCGGTCATTGCCACATAAAGGTACTTGTCCACGCTCTATCCTCTTTCTGACGGACGCTTGCCGCCCACCGCTGTACTGAGGAGGCTTAAGCAATTTGCGAACCAACTTTTCAAAAGAGGCGCAAACCCAGGCGCGGCGGGGGTTTCGTGGAGGTATGTGAAATTGGCAGGGGAGAAACAGTCGAAAAAACGGCGGACTACTGCCGCCTGCGGCAAACACCGGCCTTAAATCCGGTACAGATCAAAGCCGGCTTGCCTGCGATAGCGTTGGTTCAGTGACAGACTCATTGACTGACATGCCGCCATCGCGGGCAAGCCAGCTCCCACAGGGGATTGATGCCGGTCGCTGATGCCGTGGGCACTACCCAACCAATGTGGGAGCTGGCTTGCCTGCGATAGCGGTGGTTCAGTCACAGACTCATTGACTGACACGCCGCCATCGCGGGCAAGCCCGCTCCCACAGGGGATTGATGCTGGGCGTTGATTCCGTGGGCAATACCCAACCAATGTGGGAGCTGGCTTGCCTGCGATAGCGGTGGTTCAGTCACAGACTCATTGACTGACACGCCGCCATCGCGGGCAAGCCCGCTCCCACAGAGGATTGATGCTGGGCGTTGATTCCGTGGGCAATACCCAACCAATGTGGGAGCTGGCTTGCCTGCGATAGCGGTTGGGCAGGCACTGATATGCCAACTGACAGTCCGCTATCGCAGGCAAGCCAGCTCCCACCGTTTTAGCTACGATCGACCTTGAGCACTTCGTAATCACGCAGTTTGTTGGCAATGGTGGTGTGCGACACCCCCAGGCGCTTGCCCAACTGGCGACTGCTCGGGTGTTCGGCGTACAGGCTTTCCAACACCGCCTTTTCAAAGCGCCCGACGATATCCTCCAGGCTACCCTCCAGGGAAAAATCGCCCAGCGGCTGACGCACGCCATAATCCGGCAAGCGAATATGCTCAACCTTGACCGTACCCCCTTCACACAACGACACCGCTTGGAACAGCACGTTTTCCAGCTGCCGCACATTGCCCGGCCAGTGGTAGTGGCTGAGCTTGTCCATGGCCGCAGGTGCAAGCTTGGGCAGTGGGCAACCGATCTGCCGACTGGCCTGGTCGAGAAAGTGCTCGACCAACGGCGCAAGGCCATCCAGGCATTCGCGCAACGGCGGGATATGCAACGACAGCACATTCAGCCGGTGATAAAGGTCCTGTCGAAACTCACCCCGGGCGCAGAGTTCCGACAAATCTACCTGGGTCGCGCAGATCACCCGCACGTCCAGGTATACCTCTTCATCACTGCCCACCCGGCGAAAACAACCGTCCTGCAGAAAGCGCAGCAGCTTGACCTGCAAGCGCGCGCTCATTTCTCCCACGCCATCGAGAAACAAGGTACCGCCAGCCGTCAGCTCAAGCAGGCCCAACTTACCTTCCGCCCGCGCCCCTTCAAATGCGCCGGGGCCGTAGCCAAACAGTTCGGTCTCGGCCATCGACTCGGGCAACCCCGCGCAGTTGAGCGCCATCAACGGCGACTGCCCACGCGGGCTGGCCAAGTGGCAGGCCCTGGCCAGCAGTTCCTTGCCGGTGCCGGTTTCACCTTCTATTAATAGTGGCGCATCCAGCGGCGCCATGCGTCGCGCTTCACGCACCACTGCGGCCATGACCTTGGAGCTCTGGAAGATGCTGTCGAAACCGCGCAGCTCTTGCTTGCGCACGTTATAGATACGCTCACCGACACGGTCGGCACGATGCAGGGTGAGCACGGCGCCGGCCATGGCTTCACTGTCATCGTGCTCGGAGGATTGCAGGGGCGCGATGTCCGCCAGAAATACGTCACCCTTGACCTTGACCCGCATGCCATTGATTCGCGATTTGCTGGCGCGCACCAGTTCCGGCAGGTCGAAATCCTCGGCGTAACGCGACAGGGGAATCCCCGGCACTTCATCTACCCGTACGCCAAGCAACTGCGCCGCCGCACGGTTGGCAGCCACGATGGAGCCGCCCATATCAATGGACAGCACCGGGAATTCCAGGGCGCCGAGCAACGCATTGAGTTCCATATGCCGCCGCTCGCTGGGCATCAGCCCTACCCGCTTGACCCCGAACACTCCGGCAATCGCCTCGAACTGCGGGCGCAACGCCTGGAACTGCATGTTCACCAGGTTGGGGCAGAACAGGTAGATGGCATTGCCGTGCTCGCCGCCGACTTCGCCCTTGGCGACGTTGACGCCGTACTCCACCAGCAGGTTGAGGATGTCCCGCAGGATGCCGATGCGGTTCTGGCAGTGCACTTTGATACGCATGGAAAGACTCGAAAAGGGAGTAGGCGCCCGCGTCTTTTTGTCGCCGGGCGCAGATAGTCGTCAAGATTATGTGACAGCGCGGTGGCTTTTCCCAGCCCATAGCTGCGACGAGCGGGCCTTCCGTAACGAATACTTTACGATAATCGGTAATTTTTCCTACGCTAGTCCGTTAAGGCTGATGGAAACCGGCGCCTATCCGGTTATCAATAGGAGCATCCCAGGACATAACAAGAACGAATGCCTAGCAGGAGAGCCGTATGAAGCAGACGCACTACGTGGCCCGCGAGCCCGATGCGCAAGGTTTTATCCACTACCCGCCAGAAGAACATGCGGTGTGGAACACCCTGATCACTCGCCAATTGAAAGTGATCGAGGGCCGCGCCTGCCAGGAATACCTGGACGGTATCGACAAGCTCGGCCTGCCTCTGGACCGCATTCCCCAGTTGGGCGAAATCAACAAGGTGCTGGCCGACACCACCGGCTGGCAAGTCGCCCGCGTGCCGGCGCTGATCCCCTTCCAGACCTTTTTTGAATTACTGGCCAGCAAGCAGTTTCCGGTGGCGACTTTTATTCGCACCCGTGAAGAATTGGACTACCTGCAAGAGCCGGATATTTTTCACGAGATCTTTGGCCACTGCCCGCTCCTGACCAACCCCTGGTTCGCTGAATTCACCCACACCTACGGCAAGCTCGGCCTGGCGGCCACCAAGGAGCAACGGGTGTACCTGGCGCGCCTGTACTGGATGACTATCGAGTTCGGCCTGGTGGACACGCCCCAGGGCCGGCGTATCTACGGTGGCGGCATTCTGTCGTCGCCTAAAGAAAGTGTGTATTGCCTGTCGGACGAGCCCGAGCACCAGGCCTTTGATCCGCTGGAAGCGATGCGCACCCCCTATCGCATCGACATCCTGCAACCTTTGTACTTCGTATTGCCCGAGCTCAAGCGCCTGTTCGACGTGGCGCAGGAGGACATCATGGGCATGGTGGAGCGCGGTATGCAGTTGGGTCTGCACGCACCGAAATTCCCACCCAAGCCCAAAGCCGCGTGAACCTTGCGTTTTAAGGCCAGGTGAGTCTGTTCCCTGGCCCCGCGTTGCTTTAGGGTAACGCCACTGACCTTCAATCATTCGAATTCAGGACACCTTCCATGACCACCTTGAACCAAGCCCACTGCGAAGCCTGCCGCGCCGATGCCCCGCAAGTCAGCGATGAAGAACTGCCGGTGCTGATCAAGCAGATCCCTGACTGGAACATCGAAGTGCGCGACGGCGTGATGCAGCTGGAAAAGGTTTTCCTGTTCAAGAACTTCAAATTCGCCCTGGCCTTCACCAACGCCATGGGTGAAATCTCCGAAGCCGAAGGCCATCACCCAGGCCTGCTCACCGAGTGGGGCAAAGTCACCGTGACTTGGTGGAGCCACTCCATCAAGGGCCTGCACCGCAACGATTTCATCATGGCCGCGCGCACCGACGAAGTGGCCAAGACTGCCGAGGGCCGCAAGTAATGCATTTCGATGCCATCGACCGCGTGCCCGGCGACCCGATCCTCGGGCTGATGGACCTGTATACCCAGGACGCCAACCCGAACAAGTTCGACCTGGGCGTAGGTGTCTACAAGGACGACCAAGGCCTCACGCCGATTCCTCACTCGGTGAAGCTGGCGGAACAGCGCCTGGTCGACACCCAAGTGACCAAGACCTATATCGGTGGCCATGGCGATGCAGCCTTCGGCAGCCTGATCAGCCAACTGGTGCTCGGCGCCGACTCGGCCTTGCTGCGTGACCGCCGCGCTGGCGCCACGCAAACCCCAGGCGGCACCGGCGCCCTGCGCTTGAGTGCCGACTTTATCGCCCACAGCCTGCCGGGCCGTGGCGTGTGGCTGAGCAACCCGACGTGGCCTATCCACGAAACCATTTTTGCCAAGGCCGGGCTCAAGGTCAGTCATTACCCTTACGTGGGCAGTGACAACCGCCTGGACGTGACGGCGATGCTGGCAACCCTGTCCAGCGTGCCCAAGGGCGACGTGGTATTGCTGCACGCGTGCTGCCATAACCCGACCGGCTTTGACCTGTCCCAGGATGACTGGCGCCAGGTCTTGCAGATCGTGCGTGAACGCCAGTTGCTGCCGCTGATCGACTTCGCCTACCAGGGCTTTGGCGATGGCCTGGAGCAGGACGCCTGGGCGGTGCGCCTGTTTGCCGCCGAGCTACCGGAAGTGCTGATCACCAGTTCGTGCTCGAAAAACTTCGGCCTGTATCGCGACCGCGTGGGTGCATTGATCGTCTGTGCGGCGGATGCCGAAAAGCTCACCGATGTACGCAGCCAACTGGCGAATATCGCTCGCAACCTGTGGTCGACACCGCCGGATCACGGTGCCGCCGTGGTGGCGACCATCCTCGGTGATGCACAGCTGAAAAAGCAGTGGAGCGAGGAAGTCGAGGCCATGCGTTCGCGGATCGCCCATTTGCGTTCCGGGTTGGTGGAAGCGCTTGTGCCCCATGGGCTGGCCGAGCGCTTTGCGCATATCGGCGCGCAACGTGGGATGTTTTCCTATACCGGCTTGAGTGCCGAGCAGGTCAAGCAACTACGCGAGAAGCACAGTGTGTATATGGTCAGTTCGGGGCGGGCTAACGTGGCTGGGGTTGATGCGACGCGCTTGACGTTGCTGGCTCAAGCCATTGCTGACGTCTCCAACTGAAGCAACAGGATTAACTGTGGGAGCTGGCTTGCCTGCGATGGCGGTGGTTCAGTTGCAGATTAATTGCCTGACCCGCCGCCATCGCAGGCAAGCCCGCTCCCACATTTGAATCGTGGGGTGTCAGGTAGATCAGCGTCGGCTGTCAGGCCGTCACGGGAGCAAGCTCCCTCGCCACAGGTTCAGCCAGCGACCATTTCGGCCTTTAGCATTGCTTCTTTAGCCTGCGCATCCGCCAACCGATACAACTCGATATGCCCATCCCAGTGCTCGATCAATGCCGTGCACGACTCCACCCAGTCCCCGCAGTTGAGGTAATCCACCTCGCCCACCTTGCGAATCTCGGCATGGTGAATATGCCCGCACACCACCCCGTGCAATTCCCGCTTGGTCACCTCGTGGGCAATCGCCTCTTCGAAATCGCTGATAAAACTCACTGCCGTCTTGACCTTGTGTTTCAGGTACGCCGACAGCGACCAATAACCGTAGCCATACCGCGCACGCCAGTGGTTCAGCCAGCGGTTCAGCGTCAGGGTGAACTCGTAGGCCGAGTCGCCGAGGAAAGCGAGCCAGCGGTGATAGCGCGTGATCACATCAAACTGGTCGCCATGAATCACCAGCAAATGGCGGCCATCGGCGGTGACGTGCACAGCCTCATCGACCAATTGGATATTGCCCAGGATCAGCTTGGAATAGCGACGCAGGAACTCGTCATGGTTGCCGGTGACATAGATCACCTCGGTGCCACGCTTGGCCATGGTCAGCAAGCGGCGGATCACGTTGGTGTGGGCTTGAGGCCAATACATGCCGCCGCGCAGTTTCCAACCGTCGATGATGTCACCGACCAGGTAGACCTTGTCGGCGTGGTAGCCCTTGAGAAAGTGCGACAGATGCTCGGCCTGGCAATCCCGAGTGCCCAGGTGCACGTCGGAAATCCACAGGGTTCGCACCCGTTGCTTGCGGCTGGGCTTGGTGAACTCGGCACGGGTCATGGGCATCCCTCGACGCTGTTTTGGCGAGCTTGCGCCTTGGCGATTAATAGCCCATGACAAGCGTGCGTCAGTCTGATGACAGCGCCCGCGGCCCGCCAAGCGTTGTAGACTGACGGCTTGCCGCCCTGGAGACCGCGATGAGCCCGACCCTCACGCTACGCCACTACCTCGAAGCGCCCATTGCCCACAGCCATGACCATGCGCAGTTGGTGTTCGGCCTTTCCGGGCACCTGGACCTGGAAGTCGATGGCCGTGGCAGCCAGGTGCGCGAAAGCAGCGTGATGGTGCTGCCCTTCTCCGCCCACCACGCCTGCATCAGCCGCGATGGCAGCCGCTGCCTGGTGCTGGATGTGCCGACCGAGCACTGGGTGGTGCAATCCTTGGGCGAACATGCCGATGCCAGCCGCCGCTTGCTCGACCAACCCGCGCGCCTCGCGCTGGATGCTCGGCAACACCAACTGGTGCAGTGGCTGGCACAAAGCCCGGTGCACGACCCACTGATCGTCCAGCAAGGCGCTGTGTTGTTACTGGCCAGCCTCAACCACCCTCAGGCTCAACCGCTGCCTGGCCGGCGTCTGCCTTATGCCGCGTTCAATAGCCATATCGAGCGCCATGCGGCGCGTCCGCTCCAGGTGGCCGACCTGGCGCGGATTGCCGATTTGTCCGTGCCGCGCCTGCATGCGCGGTTCATGGCGGAGTGCGGGCAAACGCCGATGGACTATCTACGCAGTCGCCGCTTGCACTTGGCGCTCAGGCTTTTACGCGAAACCTCCCTACCCATCGGCGAGATTGCCGAGCGCGTCGGCTACGCCTCGCAAAGTGCATTTTGCGCGGCCATGCTTCGGGCGTTTGGCGCCTCGCCCGGTGCATTGCGTCGAGCGGGCTAGCAAGAGTCTTGCGCTAAAAATCACCCCACCCGCGACAGACGCCCACCCGCCAACCCTCTAGACTGCGAGGCTGTCACCCCCTGTTGGATCAAGGATCGCAATGACTCCCCGCTCAGCCCTCGGCGCCCTGCATATCGGCGCATTGATGTTTGGCCTCACCGGCGTGTTCGGCAAGCTGGCGGCGGCCTCCCCCGCCATCATCGTATTTGGCCGGGCGGCGTTTGCCGTGCTGGCACTGGCGGTCTTTGCGCGCTTTGCCAGCAACGCTCCCTGGAAAAAACTGGAGATGCGTGACTGGCGCCGGCTGCTGGTCAGCGGCGTGTTGTTGGCTGCCCATTGGGTGACGTTCTTTATCGCCGTCAAAGTCGCCGGCGTGGCCGTGGCGACCTTGGGGTTCACCGCCTTTCCGGCCTTTACGGTGATCCTTGAGGGGCTGATTTTCCGCGAGCGTATTCGGGCCAATGAAGTGCTGCTGGTGGTGCTGGTCACCGTTGGCCTGGTGCTTGTGACCCCGGATTTCAATCTCGCCAGCGAAGCCACGGGCGGCCTGCTGTGGGGCATCGCCTCGGGCCTGTTGTTCTCGTTGTTGTCGCTGAACAATCGCGCCAGTTCCGGGCGCATTCCAGCGGTACAGGCCGCGCTGTGCCAGAACGTCGTGGTCGCCGCGTGCCTGCTGCCCGTGGCCGCGCCGGGGTTGGCGGATGTGCGAGGGATAGATTGGCTGTGGATCGGGCTGCTGGGGGTGTTTTGTACCGGCCTCGCCCACAGCCTGTTTGTCGCCAGCCTTGCCGTAATCAAGGCGCGCACCGCTTCGGTGGTGTTTGCGATGGAACCGGTCTACGGCATCACCGTGGCCTGGCTGTTGTTTGCCGAAACCCCGACCCTGCGCATGCTGCTGGGCGGCGCCTTGATCATCGTCGCCATCGTGCTCTCCGGCCTGATGGGCAGCGCCAGCCAGGCCAAGCAACCGGCGCCGGCCTGACTTCAGACGGTACGGTCGTTATGCCCGAGGTCGCGCTGGGGGTCGATCTGGTCGCGCACTCGCTGCTTGAGCACCTTGGCCTCGGGAAAACCGCCATCGGCCTTGCGCTCCCAAATCTGCACGCCATCGCAGGTAATGCGAAAGGCCCCGCCGGTGGCCGGTTCCAGTGCCACGCGCCCCAAGTCATCGGCAAAGGTGCTGAGTAGCTCCTGGGCCAGCCACGCGGCGCGCAGCAACCACTGGCACTGGGTGCAATAGCTGATAACGATCTCGGGTTTGCATGCAGACATCATTAAGCGGCTCCTGGCGTAACAGGCTCAGCGAATCGGGTGGCTATAATAGCGGCCTTTGTCGCCCAGCCACGAGATTGATGATGCGCCGCCTGCTGTCTTGCCTGTTCCTGTGCCTTGTCCCCCTACTTGCCGACGCGGTAGAAGCCCCCCGCCCGAAAATCGGCCTGGTGCTGTCCGGCGGGGCTGCCCGTGGCCTGGCGCATATCGGTGTGCTCAAGGCGCTTGAAGAGCAAGGTATTCATATCGATGCGATTGCCGGCACCAGCATGGGCGCTGTGATTGGCGGGTTGTACGCGTCAGGCTACAAGATCGACGAGCTGGAGAAGTTGGCGCTGGGTATCGACTGGCAGCAGGCCCTGTCCGACGCGCCACCGCGTGAAGATGTACCGTTTCGGCGCAAACAGGACGACCGGGATTTCCTGGTCAAACAAAAACTCAGTTTCCGCGACGATGGCAGCCTCGGCCTGCCGCTGGGCGTGATCCAGGGCCAGAACCTGGCGTTGCTGCTGGAAAGCATGTTCGCCCACAGCAGCAACACGCGTAATTTCGACAAGCTGCCGATCCCCTTTCGCGCCGTGGCTACCGACATCACCACCGGCGAAAAAGTAGTCTTCAGCAAAGGCCACCTGCCCCAGGTGATACGCGCCAGCATGTCGATTCCCGCGGTGTTCGCCCCGGTGGAGCTGAATGGCCGCCTGCTGGTGGACGGCGGTATGACCGACAACATCCCGTTGGATGTGGCGCGGGAGATGGGCGTCGATATTGCTATCGTGGTCGACATCGGCACCCCGCTGCGCTCGCGCAAACAACTGGCCACCGTGGTGGACGTGCTCAACCAGTCCATCACCCTGATGACCCGGCGTAACTCCGAGGAACAACTCAAGGCCCTGAACCCCAAGGACGTGTTGATCCAACCGCCGCTGGCCGCTTATGGCGTCACCGACTTTGGCCGCGCCAAGGACATGATCGATGCCGGCTACCGCGCCACCCGTGCCCTCGACGTACGCCTGGCACACCTGCGCCCTGCCGAACCCATCGACGCCGACCTGATAGCCGCCCGCACACCGGGCGAACGCACCCCGGTGATCACCGCAATCCAGGTGGAGAACGACTCCAAGGTCAGTGATGACGTCATCCGCTATTACATTCGCCAGGGGCTGGGAGAACCGTTGAACCTGGGCCGCCTGCAATCAGACATGGGCACCCTGTACGGCCTCGATTACTTCGAGCAGGTGCAATACCGCGTGGTAAAAAAAGGCCAGGACAACACCCTGGTGATCAGCGCACGCGGCAAGCGCAGCGGCACCGACTACCTGCGCCTGGGCTTGAACCTCTCGGACGACATGCGCGGCGACAGCGCCTTCAACCTCGGCGCCAGTTACCGCGTGAACGGCATCAACCGCCTCGGCGCGGAATGGCTCACACGGGTGCAGATCGGTGATCGGCAGGAGCTGTACAGTGAGTTCTACCAACCCATGGACACCGGCTCACGTTACTTTGTGGCCCCCTACATCAGGGCCGAGGCGCAGAACGTCGAGCTGATCGAGGACAATAACCCTATCTCCGAATACCGCCTGGAGCGCTATGGTTTTGGTTTGAACGTGGGTCGGCAGATCGGCAACAGCGGTGAGATCCGCTTTGGCGTGGGTGAAGCCTGGGGCAAGGCGGACGTGCGTATTGGCGACCGCGACCTGCCGAGCATGAGCTTCAGCGAAGGCTTTTATGAGCTCAAATACTCCTTCGACTCCCTGGACAACGTGTACTTCCCCCACAGCGGCGAAGACATCGGCCTGGCCTTTCGCGAGTTCGAACCCGGTTTGGGCTCCGACCAGCGCTATCGCCAGTGGGAATTCAAGCTGGACAAGGCCATGAGCCACGGGCCGGACACCTTGATACTGGGCGGTCGTTACGGTCGCACACTGGATAATTCGGATGTGGTGATTTCCAGCTTCCTGCTGGGGGGCGCACGGCAATTGTCGGGCTTCCGCCAGGATGCGATTTCGGGGCAGAACATCAGCCTCATGCGCGCGGTGTACTTCCGCAGGCTCACCCCACGCTCTTACCTGCCGCTGGACTTCCCGTTGTACCTGGGTGCATCCCTGGAACGGGGCCGGGCGTGGAACAACGATAACGAGTTCGACAGCGGCTATATCAACGCCGCGAGTATTTTCCTGGGGTTTGATACACCACTGGGGCCGCTGAATTTCAGCTATGGGTTCAATGATGATAATCAGAAGGCGGTGTACTTGAACCTGGGCCAGACGTTCTAGGAAAGGATTGCCAAGGACTTTTGTAGGAGCGAGCTTGCTCGCGAAAAACCCACAGACGCCGCGTTTATTCAGGAAGCCCGCGTTATCGTTGGCGTTTTTCGCGAGCAAGCTCGCTCCTACATTTTGCAGGTCAGGACTTTTCCAGGTTCGCCAGGATGTGCTCATGCACCCGCATGCACACCCGCAGGTCTTCTTCATTTACGCCCACGAACAATTCATGGCGCAACGCCGTGGCAATGGTTTCGATCTGGTCGATCAACGGTTGGGCGGTGTCGCACAGCAGGATACGTTTGGCACGACGGTCTTCCACTACGGCCTGGCGTTGCACCAGGCCCTGGCCCTCGAGGCTGTCGAGCAGACGAGCCAGGGTGGGCCCTTCCACGCCGACACTTTGGGCCAATTCACGCTGGGTGGGTGCTTCGACAAAACGGGCCAGGTGCAGCAGCACCAACCAGCGCGCCTGGGACAAGCCCAGCCCCGCCAGGCGGCGGTCCAGTTCGGCGCGCCAACCTCGCGACATTTGCGCCAACTGCATACCAAAACGGTGTTGATCGGTTAACGGCATAAAAAACTCGTGTTTAAGACTGAAAATAAAGTATGGCTAATTATTAGTCAGCTAAGCATGAGGCCTGCCCATAGGCAAGGCCCGCTATGTACTGATTCGTTACATTGTCGTAATTGGCACACTAAATTTCGAATTCAGACTGCAAAGCGGCACGCACGCAGTACAAAACGCCTTCCGGAACACGCCCGGTAAACAACGGCGCAATTTCGGTGACAGCTGGCAATTCGCCTTCTCCATCGAGAAAGGCGTCCTGGATTTCACCGAGCAAATCCTCAGGTAAATCAAGGGCCTGCTCCAGGGACAATTGCTGCTTGCCGATGGCTTCGGCAAGCAAGGTGTACACGTTTTTTTCCGAGCATTGCAGTTGGCCTGCGATCTGGATCGGGGTCATGCCGGCACGGGCCAGGCTGATCAGTTCGTGGCGAATATCGGCGATTTCCTTCGGCGCTTCGGCCTGACCGCCGAGCACTTCCAGGAAGGCCTGGCCGTAGCGCTCCAGTTTACGCGCGCCCACACCGCTGACCCGGGCCATCTCGGCCATGGTGGTGGGCTGCTCGCGGAGCATCTCCAGCAGGGTGGAGTCGGGGAAGATAACGTAGGGTGGCACGCTGTGCTCCTGCGCCAGTTTGCGCCGCAGGGTGCGCAAGGCTTCCCATTGTTCGCGCTCTTCACCCCGCACCAGTTGGCTGGCCTGGCTGGTGCTGCTGCTTTTGGCGGTGGTCTGCGGCTTGAGGTCACGGCGCAGTTCCAGGCTCACTTCGCCCTTGAGCAACGGCCGGCAACTGTCATTCAGCCGCAGCCCGCCGTAGCCTTCGATATCGATGTCGACAAGCCCACGGGCAACCATCTGGCGAAACAGCGAACGCCACTCACCTTCGGCGCGAGCTTTACCGACACCGTACACCGAGAGTTTTTCGTGGCCGAAGCTGCGGATTTTTTCGTTGTCCTTGCCCAGCAGAACATCCACCAGATGGCCCACGCCATAACGCTGGCCGGTGCGATAGATCGTCGACAACGCCTGGCGCGCCGGTTCGGTGGCGTCCCAGGTTTGCACGCCGTCGATGCAGTTATCGCAGTGGCCGCAGGGCTCAGGCATGTCTTCGTCAAAATACGCCAGCAGGGTCTGGCGGCGGCAGCGGGTCTCTTCGCACAACGAAAGCATGGCATCGAGCTTGTGCTGCTCCAGGCGCTTGTGGCGCTCGTCGCCCTCGGAGTTCTGCAGCATCTGCTTGAGCATCACCACGTCTTGCAGGCCGTAGACCATCCAGGCATCCGCCGGCAGGCCATCGCGGCCGGCACGCCCGGTTTCCTGGTAATAGGCCTCAAGGGACTTGGGCAGATCCATGTGCGCCACGAAACGCACGTTGGATTTGTCGATGCCCATGCCAAAGGCAATGGTCGCCACCATGATCAGGCCTTCCTCGTTCAGGAAGCGTTTCTGGTGCCCTGATCGCGTTTCATTGGGCAGGCCGGCATGGTAAGGCAGCGCCGGGTAGCCTTGTTCACAGAGGAACGCCGCGACCTCGTCGACTTTCTTGCGCGAAAGGCAATACACGATGCCCGCGTCACTGCGCCGCTCGGACAGGAACGCCAGCAACTGCTTGCGCGGCTGCTCCTTGGGCACGATGCGGTAGAAAATATTGGGCCGGTCAAAACTCGACAGGAAGCGCTCGGCGTTCTGCAAATGCAGGCGCTCGACGATCTCTTCGCGGGTGCGCTTGTCGGCGGTGGCGGTCAGGGCGATACGCGGCACATCGGGAAACAGTTCTGCCAATTGGCCAAGCTGCAGGTATTCGCGGCGGAAATCGTGGCCCCATTGCGACACACAGTGGGCTTCGTCGATGGCGAACAGAGCGATCTCAAGGCTCTGCAAAAAGGCCAGCATGCGTGGCTGCACCAGGCGCTCCGGCGCCAGGTAAAGCATTTTAACCTCGCCACGCTTGATGCGTGCAGCCAGGTCGCGCTGCTGCTCGGCGCTGAGGGTGGAGTTCAACGACGCGGCGGCGACACCGAGTTCTTCAAGGGTGGCGACCTGGTCGTCCATCAACGCAATCAGCGGCGACACCACCACGGCCAGGCCATTGCGCAACAGCGCCGGCACCTGGAAGCACAGCGACTTGCCGCCACCGGTAGGCATCAGCACCAGGGCATCGCCGCCACTGGCCACGCGCTCAATGATCGCACCCTGGCGGCCACGAAAACTGTCGTAGCCGAAGATGTCCTTGAGGACGCGTTGAGCCTGCTCGAGCATGTAAAACTCCAAAATGGTGCCGAAATCCCTCAATACAGGCTGGCCGAAAATATCCGCGCTCACGAAAAATAATCCGTAAGCGAAGTTTTCCCGGATTGGCGCTGGGCCTGCTGGGGCATCACAAAACGCGGCAGTATACCCGAGCGTTATCCACCAAAGGGCGCGACTGACGAATAGACGCACCAGGCTAAAACCGGGCAAATATGCCGTGCGGCTGGCCTGGGCGCTCAAGAAAGCCTAGAATTCAGCATCGTTTATTCCCAAGGTAGCCCTTCAATGTCCTTCGCTGAGCAACTAACCCGCCTGCAAGCCTTCCTCGACGCCGATGAGCTGCATGACGAGGCGCTGGACTACGTGGCCGCCCACGGCTACCTGACCGCCCTGTCGATCTGCTCCGACCCCGTCCCGGACCGTGAATGGATCGACGCGCTGTTCGCTGAAGAGCCTCATTACAGCGACGCCGCCCATCGCGAAGAAATCGAATCCACCCTGATCGCCCTCAAGGCCCACATCGCGCGCCAACTGGCCTCCGACGAAGAGTTCGAGCTGCCGTGCGAGCTGGATCTGGGCGACGATCCGGATGACTCCGACCTGCGCGGCTGGTGCATCGGTTTCATGGAAGGCGTATTTCTGCGCGAAGCCGCCTGGTTCGAAACCGCCGAAGAAGAAGTCAGCGAAATGCTGCTGCCGATCATGGTCGGTTCGGGTCTGTTCGAAGAGGAAGCAGAGTTCTCCGACATCGCCGCCGACGCCAACCTGATGGACGACATGATCGTGCAGATCCCGGAAGCCCTGACCGCGCTGTACCTGCTGTGCAACGCGCCTGACGAAAAACCGGCGATCCTCAAGCCACGTCACCACTGAATCGCTTGCCCGTGGAACCCATGGGCAACCGTCCACTGCTCCTGCGCTATGCGCTGCTGGCCATCGGCTGGCTAAGCGTAGCGCTGGGAGTCATCGGTATTTTCCTGCCGGTACTGCCGACCACACCCTTCCTGCTACTCGCCGCCGCCTGCTTCGCTCGCAGCTCCCCGCGCTTCTACCACTGGCTGGTGGAACACCCGCGCCTGGGGCCCTGGGTGCGCGATTACCTCGACGGCAATGGCATCCCGCTCAAAGGCAAGGTCTACGCCATCGGCTTGATGTGGCTGAGCATCTCGATTTCCTGCTACCTGGTACCACTGCCATGGGCACGGGGCTTTATGCTGACCAGTGCGGTGCTGGTGACGATCTACATCCTGCGCCAGAAAACCCTGCCGCCACGCTGAGCGCCGCCTGCGACATTCGATCCCACACGACCTTGGTCGACACTGACTAACACCAGGCATCATGCGAGACTGTCCAACCGGGCCTGGAATGCCCGGGTGTTCTTATGCTCGGAGTTACCATGACGCTGTCCAGCGGGCTGATCGCCGCCGTTGCCCTGGCCTATATGGCCACTATGTTTGCCATCGCCTTTTACGGTGACCGCCGCCATGCGCCGCTGCCGCCGCGCGTGCGTGCCTGGGTGTATAGCCTGTCGCTGGCGGTGTACTGCACCAGTTGGACCTTCTTCGGCGCCGTAGGCCAAGCGGCGGAACAACTGTGGGCATTCTTGCCGATCTACCTGGGACCTGTGCTGTTGCTGGTGCTGGCACCCTGGGTGCTGCAAAAGATGATCCTGATCAGCAAGCAGGAAAACATCACCTCAATCGCCGACTTTATCGCCGCCCGCTACGGCAAATCCCAGTCCCTGGCGGTGGTGGTGGCATTGATCTGCCTGGTCGGCGTGCTGCCCTATATCGCGCTGCAGCTCAAAGGCATCGTGTTGGGCGTGAACCTGCTGATCGGCGCCGGCCCCGACACCACCGGCACCCGCGCCCAGGACACGGCCTTGATTGTGTCGCTGGTATTGGCGCTGTTTACCATCGTGTTCGGTACACGCAACCTCGACGCCACCGAACACCACCGCGGCATGGTGCTGGCGATTGCCTTTGAGTCGCTGGTCAAGCTGTTCGCTTTTCTCGCCGTCGGTGCGTTTGTCACCTACGGCTTGTACGACGGTTTCGGCGATCTGTTCAGCCAGGCCATGCTCGCCCCGCGCCTTGAGGAATACTGGAAAGAGACCATCAACTGGCCTTCGATGGTGGTACAGACCGGCGTCGCCATGATGGCGATCATCTGCTTACCGCGACAATTTCATGTGACGGTGGTGGAGAACATCGACCCCCAGGATTTGCGCCTGGCCAAGTGGGTGTTCCCGGCTTATTTGATCCTAGCGGCACTGTTTGTGGTGCCCATCGCCCTAGGCGGCAAGATGCTGTTGCCCAGCTCGGTGCTGCCGGACTCCTATGTGATCAGCCTGCCAATGGCCGAGGCCCATCCTGCCCTCGCCGTGCTGGCATTCATTGGCGGTGCATCGGCGGCCACTGGCATGGTCATCGTAGCGAGCATCGCCTTGTCGACCATGGTTTCCAACGACATGCTGCTGCCATGGCTGTTGCGCCGATCCAGCGCCGAGCGGCCATTCGAAGTCTTCCGTCACTGGATGCTGTCGGTTCGCCGGGTGAGCATTGTGATCATCCTGCTGCTGGCGTACGTGAGCTACCGCTTGCTGGGCTCCACCGCCAGCCTGGCGACCATCGGCCAGATCGCCTTTGCCGCTGTGACCCAACTGGCCCCGGCGATGCTCGGCGCCCTCTATTGGAAGCAGGCCAACCGGCGTGGGGTGTTTGCCGGTTTGGCCGCCGGTACTTTCCTGTGGTTCTACACGTTGGTCTTGCCAGTGACGGCGAAAAGTCTGGGCTGGTCGCTCAACCTTTTCCCCGGCCTGACCTGGATGCACTCCCACCCGTTCGGGCTGTCGGTCACCTCGCTGACCCTGGGCACCGTGTTCTCCCTGGCAGGTAACTTCACCCTCTTCGTGTGGGTGTCGATGCTGTCGCGCACACGGGTTTCCGAGCACTGGCAGGCAGGCCGTTTTATCGGCCAGGAAATCAGCCAGCGTGCGAGTGCACGCTCCATGCTGTCGGTGCAGATCAGCGACCTGCTCAGCCTGGCTGCACGCTTCGTCGGGGAAGAACGGGCCCAGCAGAGTTTTATTCGCTTCGCCTATCGCCAGGGCAAAGGCTTCAACCCCAACCAGAATGCCGATAACGATTGGATCGCCCACACCGAACGCTTGCTGGCCGGCGTACTCGGAGCCTCATCGACGCGGGCGGTGGTGAAAGCGGCGATTGAAGGGCGGGAAATGCAACTGGAGGACGTGGTCCGTATCGCCGACGAAGCCTCGGAAGTGCTGCAGTTCAACCGCGCTCTGTTGCAAGGTGCCATTGAGAACATCACCCAGGGCATCAGCGTGGTGGACCAGTCGCTCAAGCTGGTGGCCTGGAACCGGCGCTACCTGGAACTGTTCAACTACCCGGACGGCTTGATCAGCGTCGGCCGGCCCATTGCAGACATCATTCGATACAACGCCGAGCGCGGCCTGTGTGGCCCCGGTGAAGCGCAAGTGCACGTGGCGCGTCGCCTGCACTGGATGCGCCAGGGGCGTGCGCACACCTCCGAGCGCCTGTTCCCCAATGGCCGGGTGATCGAGTTGATCGGCAACCCGATGCCCGGCGGCGGGTTTGTCATGAGCTTCACCGACATCACCGCGTTCCGCGAAGCCGAACAAGCGCTGACCGAGGCTAATGAGGGCCTGGAGCAGCGGGTGACCGAGCGCACCCATGAACTGTCGCAACTGAACGTGGCCCTCACCGACGCCAAGGGCGTGGCCGAATCCGCCAGCCAGTCGAAGACGCGGTTCCTGGCGGCCGTGAGCCATGACCTGATGCAACCGCTGAACGCTGCGCGGCTGTTTTCCGCCGCCCTTTCCCACCAGACCGATGGCCTGTCCGGCGAGGCACGGCAGTTGGTGCAGCATCTGGATAGCTCACTGCGCTCGGCCGAAGACCTGATCAGCGATTTGCTGGACATTTCGCGCCTGGAAAACGGCAAGATCAACCCACAACGCCAGCCCTTTGTTCTCAACGAGCTGTTCGACACCCTTGGAGCAGAATTCAAGGCGCTGGCCCAGGAGCAACACTTGCGCTTCCGCTGGCGCGGCAGCCGTTTGCGAGTGGACAGCGACATCAAGCTGCTGCGGCGGATTTTGCAGAATTTTCTGACCAATGCCTTCCGTTATGCCGACGGCCCGGTGCTGCTGGGCGTACGTCGTCGCAAGGGCGAACTCTGCCTGGAGGTCTGGGATCGCGGGCCTGGTATTGCGCCCGATAAACAAAAGGTGATCTTCGAAGAGTTCAAGCGCCTGGACAGTCACCAGACCCGTGCCGAAAAGGGCCTGGGGCTGGGCCTGGCGATTGCCGACGGCCTGTGCCGCGTGCTGGGCCATCGCCTGAGCGTGCGCTCCTGGCCGGGCAAAGGCAGCGTCTTCAGCGTGTGCGTGCCGCTGGCCCGTAACCAGACCAGCGTGCAACCCAAGGCGCCCGCAGAAACCGGCCTGCCCTTGAGTGGCGCACGCGTGCTGTGTGTGGATAACGAAGACAGCATCCTGATCGGCATGCGCAGCCTGCTCACGCGCTGGGGCTGTGAAGTCTGGACGGCCGCCAATCAGGCCGAATGCGCGGCATTGCTGGCCGAGGGCATCCGCCCGCAACTGGCGTTGGTGGATTACCACCTGGACCACGGCGAAACCGGTACCGAGTTGATGGGCTGGCTGCGTGCGCAACTGGCCGAGCCGATTCCCGGCGTAGTGATCAGTGCCGATGGGCGACCGGAGATGGTTGCCGAGGTGCATGGGGCGGGGTTGGATTACTTGGCCAAGCCGGTGAAGCCGGCGGCGTTGCGGGCGCTATTGAGCAGACATTTGCCCCTGTAGGAGCGAGCTTGCTCGCGAAAAACGTCAATGATAACGCGTGTTTCCTGAATAAACGCGGCGCCTATGAGTTTTTCGCGAGCAAGCTCGCTCCTACAATTTAGCCCCTTTTATTCCGGGAGATGCGCCACGCCATCCGAATCGGTCATCGCCCGCTCCAGCAGATCCGCCGGCAAGCTTTTGCTGGCGCGGGCACCGAGCAACCTGAGTTGCTCGGTACGGCTGACCAGGTTCCCACGCCCATCCGTCAGCTTGTTGCGCGCCGCGCTGTAGGCCTTGTCCAGCTGTTGTAGCCGGTTGCCCACTTCGTCCAGGTCCTGGATAAACAGCACGAACTTGTCATACAGCCAACCGGCACGCTCGGCAATTTCCCGTGCGTTCTGGCTCTGGCGCTCCTGCTTCCACAGGCTGTCGATCACGCGCAGGGTGGCGAGCAAGGTCGTGGGGCTGACGATTACAATATGGCGGTCGAAGGCTTCCTGGAACAGGTTGGGCTCGGCCTGCAATGCCGCAGAAAAGGCAGCCTCGATCGGTACGAACAGCAGGACGAAATCCAGGCTGTGCAAACCCTCCAGGCGCTTGTAGTCCTTGCCGGCCAAGCCTTTGACATGATTACGCAGGGACAGCACGTGTTGCTTCAAGGCGGCCTGGCCAATCACCTCGTCATCCGCCGCAACGTACTGTTGATAGGCGGTCAAGCTGACCTTGGAGTCGACCACCACCTGCTTGTCGCCCGGCAACATGATCAGCACGTCGGGCTGGAAACGCTCGCCATCCGGGCCTTTGAGGCTGACCTGGGTCTGGTACTCACGGCCCTTCTCCAGGCCCGCGTGCTCCAGCACCCGTTCAAGTATCAACTCGCCCCAGTTGCCCTGGGTTTTCTGGCCCTTGAGGGCGCGAGTCAGGTTGGTGGCTTCGTCCGACAGACGCAGGTTCAATTGCTGCAGGCGCTCAAGCTCTTTGGCGAGGGAAAAGCGCTCACGGGCTTCGTTCTGATAGCTTTCTTCGACACGCTTCTCGAAGGACTGGATACGTTCCTTGAGCGGGTCCAGAAGTTGGCCCAGCCGCTCCTGACTGGTTTCGGCGAAGCGTTGCTCACGCTCGTCGAAGATCTTGCCAGCCAGCTCGGCAAATTGCGCACGCAGTTCGTCTCGTGAGCCTTGCAGGTCGGTGAGTCGTTGCTGATGACTCTCTTGCTGCTCGCGCAATTCGGCGCTCAGGGCAGCGGCCAAGGCGTCAAGGCGACGCAGTTCGGTTTCCTTGGCGCTGCGGTCGAGGTTCCAGGCGTGCGCGGCATCGCGGGCGTTATCGCGGTCGATCTGCAACAACTCGACTTCACGGCGCAGCGCCGCCAGGTCGGCTTGTTTGGCGGCATTGGCCTGGCTGAGGTCACTGATCTCATCGCGACTGGCGTCCAGTTGCGCGGCGAGCCCTTCCTGGGCCAGTTGCGCGGTTGCCAGGCGTTCTTCCAGCAGTTCCCAACCGGTGGTGCGTGCGGTCAGGCGCCGCTGGAGTTGCCAGCACAGCGCCAGTAGCGGCACGGCTGCACCCACAAGACCCAAGGCGATACTGGTCCAGTCAAACACCATAGCCATTTCTGCCATCACCGAAAAAGATCAAGGTTAACCAAGCCTAAGGCCGGAGGACAGCTCAGTCTTCGACCTGCCCCAGTTCGCGCTGGGCGCGACGGTCGCCGGCGCGGGCAGCCGAACGCAACAAATCGTGGCCGATGCGCCGGTCACGGGCATTTCCGCACTCGCGGCACATCAGTTGGCCAAGACGGCTCTGAGCGGCCACCACGCCTTCGCGGGCGGGCTGCTTGAGCAAGCGTCCGGCGAGATGCTTGATATTGGTGCTCTGCCCCAGGCGCGGGCTGTCGAGCAGCCACAATGCGACCTTCAAGGAAAAACGCTTGGGTGCGGTAACAGTTTGGGGCGTGTCGGTAACAGAAGGTGATACTGAGCGAAACTTCATAAAGCACTGTGGGGCAGAACGGAAGGCGCGCCACTCTACTCTTTTTTTCGTACAGGTAAAGCTGAAAAAACCGTGCACGCCCGTCCTAGAGCAAGCGCTCGGGACAATCCACAGAAGCTGTGGATAACTCAGTGGACAACCCCCCTAGAACAGGCGCAAAGCCCCATGGAACGGGGGCCGCAGTCAAACTGACGATTTTTTCACCAATAAAAAAAAGCGAGATTTTTCATTGACTTAAATTTTGATTACAGGCAAATGGGCGCACTTGCACACCAGTGACAGCAGGGTTACACCCTTGGCCACAAATGTGCACAAGTCCCGATCGACTGGTTATATCGGCGGCGTTTTTTGATTCAACACCGGTTAAACATGTTACTGACCGGGCAAACCCGAGGGCTTTTCAAATCCGCCTCGGCTCGCCACACTGCGCCACCGACAATGCAAACCAGTAGGGCCGATGAAAGGAATTCTGTTATTCGCCGGGCTGCTACTGGCCATCTGCGCGATCTCCCTGGGAATCAATGCCGCGCTCCCCTCTCCGGACGGCGCACTGTTCGCCATTGCTATCTTGCTGTCAGCCGCCTTTACCGCCGTGGTCCTGTGCATCGAACTCAGTGACGGAAAGATCAATGACATGCGCGAAGTGATCCACATGATCGAGACCGGCCAGTCCTTGCGATTGACGCTCGCCGCCTATGGGCTGGGGTGCGCCCTGGCCGCGTCCATGACCGTACTGGTCTATCGCGAGTTGCTCGGCGGCTGATCGAAGTTTTTTTGCAATCGGCCTTCCCTTCCCTGTTTCAATCCGTTACTATCCGCGGCGTTAGTACCAAGCTGAAAGTCAATTCTGGTCGAATACGTCCCCTGAACCACATGGGATCGGCCACCTCGATGGTTTCCAGGTATTCCTTGCGACGACACTGCCTTTGAACAAGCAAAGGGTGGCGCGAAGTTCCAATACTCTGACCGAACCAACCTGCAAATTGATCAGGATCTTCACCCCGGGCCCAGAACCTTTGCCCCTGTTGTGTTGCCTGCCCTCCTAAGTACCTACCTGCCAGCCCAAGCGCGCCTAATTCCATAGCGCTTCAAACTGGCTGCTTTGTTCCAGTCGGGTTCTTCGTTTGATCAATGGTGATCAGCGTTACTGGAACGTTTTAACGTTGCACGGTTCTTATCCGTGTCATTTGTAGGAACACCAATAATATGAACGCTCAAATCCACACTCAGGATGCCATTCGCGCCCTCACCAACGCTTTTGCCCCAATGAACTGCCTGATCATGGCTGCTCGCAAAGGCTGCTTCAGCTTCACCCTGGTCAACGAACACGGCATCGCTCGTCACAGCGAACGCCTGTACCCCGATCAATACTCCAGCGCAGAACCGCTGCAGGCCGTGATTGATCGTACCCGTCAGGCACTGACCGCCTGATCGACCCGCGTCGCTGAAACCTCAAAAACCCTGTTTGAACAACAGGGTTTTTTATTGCCTGGAATTTGGCCTTGAGTCCGTGGCGCTAAGTACAAATCGATATAAACGTTATAACCGATTGCAGAAGATGTTTTAAAAACAGTCCTTTACATCACGAATATGACACTACACTTCAAGTCAAGCGGCATGATCCGCTTACGACGGGCCTGAGATCCGATTCATTGCTGCCAAGCTCCCCTTCTCAGGCTCGTCCACTCTTTGCAAGGACTGAGGCTCGTATGGGTATTGCCGCCAGTGAATTGTGTCGTTATGTGATCCGGCCGACGCTGATGTACCTCGGCCGTCACAGCTCGACAGCCGAATCCCTGCTGCTGGGCATTGCCGCCAGCCAGTCAGAACTGGGCTCGGCGCTGCATGACCGGCGCGGCCATGGCCTCTACAGCATCACCGAACCACGTCACCGCGCCCTCTGGGATGACTACCTGGCCCTGGACCCGGAGCGCGCCAGCTTGGTGCGCGGGCTGGCCAGCCAACATGCGTTCCTCAGCGCGCCTCAGTTGGAGTTGACCGTGAACCTGCGCTACGCCACGGCCATCGCCTGGTTGCTGGTGGAACAACAACGCCCCGCCCTTCCCGCACCCGGCGATGTGCTGGCCATGGCGCGTATCTGGAAAGAAATATTCCATCCACAAGGCCGCCTGCGAGATTTCACCCAAGCGTGGCAAACCTGTGTAAGCCCCATGAAACAGGCAGCTTGCTGACCGGGCAAATTGCAAGATTCGGCAAAAAACGGCAATTTTGGTCGGATTGTCCTACAAAACCGCTCTATCTCCTGCATTACAGCCTATAGCGCGATCTGAAATTTATTGATACTTTCCGCAGCGGTGATCACACGGAGTTCTAATAATGAAAAAAGTAATGCTCAAGACCACACTTAGCCTCGCCGTTGCCATGGCATCCTCCCAATTGTTCGCCAGCGGCTTTGCCCTCAACGAACAAAGCGTCAGCGGGATGGGTACCGGTTTCGCAGGTCGCTCTTCTTCTGCCGATGATGCGAGCACTGTGTTCGGTAACCCTGCCGGTATGGCACGCCTGGAAGGCCAACAGATCACCGGTGGCGTTGCAGCCATTGATGCCTCCACCGATATCAGCAATGTCAGCGGCCGCTCCGCTGGCAGCAACAAAGGCGATATGGTGCCTTTCACTGCCGTGCCTTTCGGTTTCTACACCAATAAGCTCAACGACCAGTGGGCTGTCGGCTTCGGCGTCTATGCGCCGTTCGGCCTGGTAACCGACTACGAAAGCGGCTTCCAGGGCCGTGGCTTTGGCAGCAAGAGCGAAGTGAAAGTCATCACCTTGCAACCGACCGTCAGCTACGCCTTCAACGACCGCGTTTCCGTGGGTTTTGGCCCGACCATCAACCGCATCGCCGGCACCCTGGAATCGGACCTGACGCTGAACCCTCGCGCGCCAGACACCAATATCAAGATCAAGGGTGACGACACCGCGCTGGGCTTCAACATCGGCGTACTGGTCCAAGCCACCGATACCACCCGTGTCGGCCTGACCTACCACTCCAAGGTCAGCTACAAGCTGGACGGCCACACCGAAGTCACCGCACCGACCGCGACCTCGCCGTTCCTGCGCAGCAACCGCTATGACGCCTCGCTGAAAATCGACACACCTGAGTCCTACGACCTGTCCGTCACTCAAGACCTGACCGACGCGTGGAAACTCTATGCCGGTGCAACCTGGACACGCTGGAGCCGCCTGAAAGACATCACCGTCAAGAACGAAGGCGTCAGCGGCGCTACTGGCGGCGCGCTTGCCCCAGGCTTGGTCAGCACAATCAAGGAAGACCAGAACTGGCACGACACCTGGGCCTACGCCGTGGGTACTTCGTACCAGCTCACCAAGCAAGTGGTACTGCGTACCGGCCTGACATTCGACCAGTCGCCTACCAACAACACGGATCGCTCACCGCGCATCCCGACCGGCGACCGTACTATCTTCAGCCTGGGCCTGGGCTACCAGGTCATGGATAACATGACCATCGACCTGGCCTACTCCTACCTGAAGGAAGAGGACGTCAAGATCTCGCGCTCCAACCAATTGGCCAGCTACAACGCCAAGTATGAAAACAGCGCCAACGGTTTCGGCTTGGGCATGACCTACAAGTTCTAACCGCAGTCGTATAAAAAAGCCCCGCTCTCCTGTGAAGGAGGCGGGGCTTTTGTTTGGCTGGCGGTCAGGGTTTGGAAGCCAATGCCTGTTCCACCGCCTTGATCAGCTCCGGACTGTCCGGCTTGGTCAGGCTGGAAAAACTGGCAACCAGATTGCCCTGGCGATCCACTACATACTTGTAGAAGTTCCACTTGGGCGCGGCGTCGGCCTGCTGTGCAAGCACCTTGAAAAGGTGCACCGCATCCGGCCCCTTGACCTTCTGCGGCTCGGTCATGGTGAAGGTCACGCCATAATTCACGTAGCAGACCTTGGCGGTTTCTTCCCCGGTCTTGGCTTCCTGTTTGAAGTCATCGGACGGCACGCCGATCACTTCCAGACCTTCGCCCTTGTAGCGCTGATACAACGCTTCCAGGCCCTTGAATTGCGGGGCAAAGCCGCAGAAGCTCGCCGTGTTGACGATCACCAAGGGTTTGCCAGCGAATTGCTGGCACAGGTCGATGGATTCCTTGGCCCGCAGCTTGGGCAGTTGGCCCTCCAGCAACGGTGGGCAACTGGCGGCCATCGCCACGCTGCCAATAGCCATCAGGACGGGTACAGCGAGCCAGCGCATCTGCATGTCAAAAGTCCTTGAGTCAGTTCAGACCCACAACTTAGCAGATCGCCATGCCCAGTTGCATCAACGCCAGGCCGCCCCGTTGCCAACCCCACCAGGCCAGCAGCAACAACCCCAGCCCCACAGCCAACAGCATAAGACGCGCTGTCATGCTCATGCCGCCTCCATCTGCGCCTGAATGCGCGCCACCGGCCGCTCACGCACCGGCCAATTCAGCGCGGCGGCAAGCAGGCTGAGCAAAATTGCCACCTGCCAGATCAAATCGTAGCTGCCGGTTCGATCATAGACCACCCCGCCCAGCCACCCGCCGAGGAACGAGCCCAGTTGGTGGAACAGGAACACGATCCCGCCGAGCATCGAGAGGTTGCGCACCCCAAACAGGGTCGCGACGGTGCCATTGGTCAGCGGCACCGTGGACAACCACAGGAATCCCATCGCCATGCCAAACAGATACGCCGTGACTTCGGTGACCGGCGCCCACAGGAACAACACAATCACTACCGCCCGCAACAGATACAAGCCGGTGAGCAGACGCGGCTTGGACATGCGGCCACCGAGCCAACCCGCCGTGTAGGTGCCAAATACGTTGAACAGGCCAATCAAGGCCAGCACCGTGGTGCCCACCGTGGCCGGCAGGTGCTGGTCGACCAGGTACGCCGGCAAGTGCACACCGATAAAAACCACTTGGAAACCGCACACAAAAAAGCCGAAGGACAGCAGCCAGAAGCCGGAGTGGGAGCAGGCCTCTTTCAGCGCTTCGCCCAGGGTTTGCTGGCCCACCGTGACCGCCAGCGGCCGGTCCTTGAGCATGGCGACCAGCGGCAGGATCAACGCCACCATCAAGCCCAGCGCCAGCAAGGCGGCCGACCAGCCCAGCCAACCAATCAAGCCGAGGGTGCCGGGCACCATGGCGAACTGGCCGAACGAGCCGGCGGCGCTGGCAATGCCCATGGCCATGCTGCGTTTTTCTGGCGCAACGGCGCGGCCAACCACGCCGAGAATCACCGAGAACGAGGTGCCGGACAGGCCAATGCCAATCAGCAAACCTGCGCTCAACGACAGTGACCACGCGGAGTCGGACATGCCCATGAGCACCAGGCCGACGGCGTACAACACCCCGCCGACAAACACCGCCTTGGTCGCGCCGAAACGGTCGGCCAAGGCCCCGGTAAATGGCTGCGCCAAGCCCCAGATCAGATTCTGCAAGGCGATGGCAAAGGCAAAGGTTTCACGCCCCCAACCGAATTCGCTGCTCATCGGCGCCAGGAACAGGCCAAAGCCATGCCGTACGCCCAAGGACAACGCCAGGATCAGCGCACTCCCTAAAAGGACCCAACCACTGGTGCGCCACATCGAGGTCATTTCTTATTCTCCGTTCGCGGGTATATACCCGCTTGTAGTCGAACAAACCGCCATTCAGGCGAGTTCATCCAGCAAGGCCAACAACATTTCGCGCTTTTCGGCGCCGAGCTTATCAATCAATTTCTGTTGCGCCGCTTCCCAAGCCGGTAACGCGGCAGTCAGCCGCTCTTGCCCTGTGGCAGTCAACACCACCAGGCGGTTGCGCAAATCGTCACCCTCGACCAACTGCACCAGCCCCTCACCTTCCAGGACGCGCAGGTTGCGCCCCAGGGTGCTGCGATCCAGGCCCATGGCGTCCGCCAGGCTGGAAATGCTCGGCTGGTCGAGACGCTGCAGGTTGCACAACAGAGAATACTGGGCAACGTTGATCCCGAAGCCGTCGAGAGCGCCGTCGTAGTGCCTGCTGACGCCACGGGCAGCCCGTCGCAGGTTGGTGCATAAACATTGGGAGGCAAGCATAGAGCGTGTATATACCCGGAGTTAATCAATTGCAAGAAAGCGTTACAACGCCAGCCCGACCAGCACCGCGACTTCAAGCAGCTCCAGCAGTGCGCCAGCAGTGTCGCCCGTGGTACCGCCCAGACGCTTGACCATCAACTGGCGCAGCCACACGAAACACAGTGCCGCCAGCAACACCGCGATGCCGCCGCTGAAACCGCCGATCAGAATGCAGGCCAACCCGCTGAGGATCAGCACCTGTTGGCCGACAATTCGCGGCAGATGGTCTGACAGTGCCTGACCCAATCCGCCCGCCCGCACATAGCGCGTGCTGAGAAACAGCGCCAGCATCGAAGCGCGTCCGATCAGGGGCGCCAGGAGCAACGCGGCGCCATTGTGTTGTTCGATCAATGCCACCAGCGCGCTGAACTTGAGTAGCAGCACCAAGCCCAGGGTGACCACCGCAATCGGGCCGCTGCGCGGGTCTTTCATGATGCTGAGGGTGCGCTCGCGGTCGCCAAAACCACCCAGCCAAGCATCGGCGCTGTCGGCCAGGCCGTCCAGGTGCAGGCCACCGCTGAGCAACACCCAGGCTGTGAGCAGCAACGCGGCGTGCAACAGCAACGGGGCGCCCTGCAACACCTGGTCGAGGCCCCATAACAGCACGCCGAACAGCAACCCAACCAGCGGATAAAACAACAACGAACGGCCCAGTTCTTGAGGTTGCGGCATGCCCGGCAAGCGAATGGGCAGGCTGCTGAGAAATTGCAGGGCGATCCAGAACGGCAGCATCGTCAGAGTCCTTCCTTCAACACACCATCGGCTTCAACCTGCAGGCCGAACAAGGCACCGTGACCCACTTCAACATTCAGCAGTTGCTCACGGGGCAACCCTCGCGCCTGAGCCAGCAGCAGGCGCATCACACCGCCATGACTGACCAACAGCACCCGCTGGCCCGCG
Organism: Pseudomonas sp. PA-1-3F; assembly: GCF_021609665.1. NCBI lineage: Bacteria > Pseudomonadati > Pseudomonadota > Gammaproteobacteria > Pseudomonadales > Pseudomonadaceae > Pseudomonas > Pseudomonas sp. PA-1-3F. The sequence continues at coordinate 62,216 of NZ_WJZD01000030.1, forward strand.
TACGCCTGATGCAGCCGGGCGACAGCGCCAAGCACGCGCTCGGAAAACTGGATGACAGGCTCACCCTCCGGCGGCGTGAAGCCATAGGGGTTGGCCCAGAACAAGCCCAGCCCTTCGGCATCGGTATCCATCAACGCGGCCGCACTCTGCCCTTCCCAGGCGCCGAAGTGAAGCTCCTGCAAGTCAGGCTCCAGACTCACCGGCAAATCAAGTTGCGTCCCCAGCTCCCGGGCGAACAGAGCGCAGCGTTGCAGCGGCGAGCTGATCAGCCGATCCCAGGGCCCTTGCCCCACCACTGCGTCGCGCATCTGCTGCCAGCCGTTGGCGGTCAGCGCATCGTCCAGGCTGCCACGCAGGCCGCCGCCCAGCTCGGTTTCGCCGTGGCGCAGCAGGTCCAGGCGCAAGGTCATGCGGGGCGATCCGCCACGGCGGCTTCGGCGAAGGTCGCCATCTGCCCGTGCAGCGCGCATGCCAGACGCAACAAGGGCACCGCCAACGCCGCGCCGCTGCCTTCGCCCAGCCGCAGGCCCAGTTCCAGCAACGGTTGCGCATCGAGGCTGTGCAGCACATGGCGATGACCCGGCTCGGCACCCCGATGGCCGAACACCAGCCATTCGCGGCACGCCGGGTTCAAGCGCACCGCCACTAGCGCGGCCACGCTGCAGATGAACCCATCCACCAGCACCACCATGCCTTCCTGAGCGCAGGCCAGGTAGGCGCCAACCAAGGCAGCAATTTCAAAACCGCCGAGATTGAACAGGGTTTGCAACGCATCGCTGCGCTGACCGGCGTGCAACCCCAGGGCGCGCTCGATGACCGCGACCTTGTGGCTGACCCCTGCGGCATTCAAACCGGTGCCAGGGCCTGTGAGGTCAGTGACCTGGCAATCCAGCAATGCGCAGGCCAAGGCACTGGCGGCGGTGGTGTTACCGATGCCCATCTCGCCGCCGATAAACAGCTGCGCGCCGCCTGCCAGGGCGCGGTGTGCGCTGTCTCGCCCGGCTTGCAGGGCCAGTTGCCCCTGAGACCGGGTCATCGCCGGGCCATGCACGAAATTGGCCGTGCCCGCGCCGATATTCAGGTGACGAACGCCGGGCAAATCCAGGGACGGCGTGACCGTCCCAAGGTCAACCACTTCCAATTGCGCTTCCAGTTGCCGCGCCAACACACTGATTGCCGCACCACCGGTGACAAAGTTTTGCAGCATCTGCCCGGTCACCGCCTGGGGAAATGCCGACACGCCTTCAGCGACCACGCCGTGATCGCCGGCAAAAATCGCGATCCACAGGTGATCCACCGACGGTTTGACCTGGCCCTGCAAACCCGCCAACCGCACCGCCAGGGCCTCCAACTGGCCGAGGGAGCCAGCGGGCTTGGTCAACTGCTGCTGACGCGCCAGCGCCTGTTCGTGGGCTGTGGCATTCACCGCCTTGCAGGGGTTGAGCCACCAGGAGTCGGTCATAACGCAGTACCTTTCAAAGTCAGGGGCAGGCCGGCAACCGTCAGCACAACGCGCTGACATTGCTCGGCCAAGGCTTGATGCAGCCAACCGGCTTCATCCACATAACGGCGAGTCAATTCGCCCAGCGGCACGACACCCAGACCGGTCTCGTTGCTGACAAAAATGATTTCCCCCGGCAGCGAAGCCAGGGTTTGCAACAGTTGATCACGCTCGCACGCAAGGCGCGCCGGGTCTTCGAGCATCAGAAGATTGGTGAGCCATAAGGTCAGGCAATCCACCAGCAGGCAGCGATCAGTGGCGGCGTTTTCGCGCAGCACGCGCGTCAGCTCGATGGGCTCCTCAACCAGGCCCCAATGGTCGGGGCGACGCTGGCGGTGCAAAGTGACACGCTCGTTCATCTCACCGTCGAGCGGCTGGCTGGTGGCGATATAAATGACGGCAAGCCCGCTCTCTGCGGCAAGCTTTTCGGCCAGGCGGCTCTTGCCCGAACGGGCGCCGCCGAGGATCAATTGATACATGCAAAGGCCCCTGGCAAACGATGTGGCGAGGGAGCTTGCTCCCGTGACGGCCTGACAGCCGACGCTGATCCAGCTGACGCACCGCGACCCAAATGTGGGAGCTGGCTTGCCTGCGAAGACGGCCTGACAGTCAACACAGTTGGACCGTGTACATATCCATTTCTGCGGTAACGGCCACTTAGGGTTCCGCTTTTACAGCGGCTCACTTTTGAAAAGCGCAAAAGTAAGCAAAACGCTCTTGCCCCACCACTCGGCACCTCGCCCAGGCTCGGTGTGCCCGTAATCCGCCAGTGATTTGGGGGGCCGCCGCCACGCGCCATCCATGGCGCGGGGCGGCTAAACCGGCATCCCTGCCGGTTTACCCCCCAAATCACTGTCGAATTCCGGCCAGCGTGGTTTGACGGGGCGCCTAAGATCAAGATCAAAAGCAGATCAAGATCAAGGGCGGCTCGCTTCGCATCGTGGTTACCGTTGAGCACTACAGCGTCGTGTAGATACACATGGCTATCGCAGGCAAGCCAGCTCCCACAGTTGGATGGTGTGAACACCGTCAGATCCCACATAGCTTGCGCAACAAATCGGTGTCCAAGTGGTGCTCCACCAAGTCCGCCAACCGCTCGATATCGCGCTCGCGCAAGCCGTGATAATCCACCTCTTGCACATCCTGCAACCCGGCCCAACGCAGCAACGCGCTGCACGCTGCCGGGGTCTCGAACAGGCCGTGCAGGTAGGTGCCTAGAATTTGCCCATCGGGGCTCTGCGCGCCATCGCTGCGACCATCGTCCAGCAGGACCGCAGCGCTTGCCAAGGCAGCGCCGCAGGTCACCCCCGCATGGATTTCATAACCGCTGACGTCGGCATCTTCCAATACCAGACGCCCACGCACATTGCGCAGTTGTTTCTCTTGTTCCAGGGTGGTGCTGAACGCCAGCAACCCAAGGCCGGCACTGGAACCGGCCAGCCCTTCCAGGCCCAACGGGTCGTGGACTTGCTCGCCGAGCATCTGCAAGCCGCCGCAGATCCCCAGTACCTTGCCGCCATAACGCAGATGCCGCGCCACGGCGGTGTCCCAGCCGTTGGCACGCAGATAGGCCAGGTCACTGCGCACGCTTTTCGAGCCCGGCAGGATGATCAGGTCAGCAGCAGGTATCGCCTGGCCCGGCCCGACGAACTGCAAGTCCACCTGGGGGTGCAAGCGCAGCGGGTCGAAGTCGGTATGGTTGCTGATGCGCGGCAGCACCGGCACCACCACCTTGAGCACCTGGGCGGCCTTGTCGATCTGGCGCTGGTCGATGCCGTCTTCCGCCTCCAGGTGCAGGTCCATCACGTAGGGCAGCACGCCGACTACCGGTTTGCCGGTGCGCGCTTCGAGCCAGTCCAGGCCTGGTTGCAGCAACGCGATATCGCCGCGAAAACGGTTGATGATGAAGCCCTTGACCCGGGCCTGCTCACTGGGCGACAGCAGCTCCAGGGTGCCGACCAGATGGGCGAACACGCCGCCGCGGTTGATGTCCGCGATCAACAGCACCGGGCAGTCCACCGCTTCGGCGAAGCCCATGTTGGCAATGTCATTGGCACGCAGGTTGATCTCGGCCGGTGAGCCCGCGCCTTCGACGATCACCACCGGGTAGGCCTGGCTCAAACGCGTGTGGGAGGCCAGCACCGCTTGCATCGCAATGGCTTTGTAGTCGTGATAGGCCACAGCATTCATGCTGGTGACAGCACGGCCATGGATGATCACTTGGGAGCCAGTGTCGCTGTTGGGCTTGAGCAACACCGGGTTCATGTCGGTGTGGGGTGCCAGGTTGGCAGCCTGGGCCTGCACCGCCTGGGCACGGCCGATCTCGCCGCCTTCGGCGGTCACCGCGCTGTTGAGCGCCATGTTCTGCGGCTTGAACGGCGCCACCGAGACGCCCTGGCGTACCAGCCAGCGACACAGCGCAGTCACCAGGGTGCTTTTACCGGCGTCGGAGGTGGTGCCCTGCACCATCAACGTGGTCATGTGGCGTCCTTGTAGGCGGCCAGGGCTTCGTCAAGGCGCAGCCAGTCGGCGTCGGTGCCGGGCAGGCCCAAGCGCACGCTGCTGTTGTGCACAAACAAGCGCAGCAGGATGCCGCGTTGGGCCATGAACTCGTACAGCCGTTCAGCGTGGGGGGTAATCAACCACTGGAACAATGCGCAGCCACCGTGAGGTTGAAGGCCGCGGCGCTCAAGCAACTCGAACAGACGCTGGCCGGCTGCGATGCAACGACTGCGCTGGCGCGCATGCCCGTCGGTGTCGCGCAGGCACACTTGGCCCAGCACCCGCGTCGGACCACTGACAGCCCAGGGCCCGACCTGTTCGGCCAACAGCTTGAGCAACTTGCGCTCGGCCAGCACAAAGCCCAGGCGCACGCCGGCCAGGCCGAAGAACTTGCCGAATGAGCGCAGCACGATCAAGCCGACCTGATCGGCATGGCTGGCCAGGCTCAAGTCCGGGGTCACGTCAATGAATGCCTCGTCCACCACCAGCCAGCCACCGCGCTGGGCCAGCCGCGCATGCCAGTCCAGCAGGCGTTGCGGGCTCAGGCTCAAGCCGGTGGGGTTGTTGGGGTTGACCACGACCAGCACGTCGAGGCTGTCGAGAAAGAAGTCGACTTCCTGCTCCTGCACTTCACGCACCACATAACCGGCACGGCGCCAGGCTTCGGCGTGCTCGGCGTAACAGGGCGAAAGCACGCCGACCTTACCGGAACGACGCAGTCGCGGCAGCAGTTGGATCGCTGCCTGGGAACCCGGCACCGGCAGCAACGGGCCGGCACCGTAATACTCGCTGGCAGCCTTCTCCAAGCCGTCATCGGTTTCCGGCAAGCGCGCCCAGGCACGCAAGGGAATCTCGGGAATCGGCCACGGCCAGGGCGCCAGGCCGCTGGACAGGTCGAGCCAATCCGCTTCGGCAATGCCGTACTCAATCGCGGCCTTACGCAGCCGACCACCATGTTCAAGCATAGATTTGCGCCCCCACGCACAGGACCAGCAGCCACAGCCACACGCCGCGCTGCACCAGTTGCCAGCCGCGATCAATGGAATCGGCGTCGGCCGGCGGGCCTTCGCCCAATGGCGGGCGCTGATGCACCTCGCCGTGATAAATCGCCGCGCCGCCGAGCTCCACACCCAAGGCACCGGCCCCCGCCGCCATCACCGGGCCGGCGTTGGGGCTGTCCCAGGTCGGCCCCTGGGTGCGCCAGCATTTGAGCGCCAGGCGGGTTTTACCCAATAGCGCGTAGGTTAAAGCCACCAAGCGCGCAGGAATATAGTTGAGCACATCATCGATCCTGGCGGCTGCCCAACCGAAGCGCTCAAAGCGCTCATTGCGATAGCCCCACATGGCGTCCAGGGTGTTGCTCAGACGATAGAGCACCACGCCCGGCACACCGGCCACCACGAACCAGAACAACGCGGCGAATACCGCATCGCTGCCGTTCTCCAGCACCGATTCGGTGGCTGCGCGCGCGACTTCAGTACGGTCCAGTTCGCTGGTCTGGCGGCTGACCAGGTAACTCACACGCATGCGCGCTTCGTCCAGGTCATCACGGCGCAGGGCCTGGGCCACTGGCATCACGTGCTCGCCCAGGCTGCGCATGCCCAAGGCGCAGTACAGCGCCAGGATCTCCAGCAGCCAGCCAATATAAGGCGCCCACGACAACGCCGTGGCCAGCAGGGTCAGCGGCACCACCGCGATAAACCACGCGGTCACACCATGGCTGCGCCAGCCACGCCCGCCAGTATTGAAACGTTGCTCGATGCGCCCGGCGAAATTGCCGAACGCCACCAGCGGATGCCAGCGCCTGGGCTCACCCAGCAGCGCATCCAGCGCCACCGCAGCGACACACAGCAAGGCCACACTCATTGACTCACTCCCCACGCGTTTTCATACAGCATGTCACTCAGCGGTCGCGGCTCGGCCCAGCCTTCTAGCTGCAACATCGGTGCCGGGTAAAACTCGGCCACCGGCCCCAGGCACAACACTGCCAGGGGTTTTGCGCCGGGCGGCAAGCCCAGCAGCTCGGCCAGGGCCTGGGGATCGAACAGCGAAACCCAGCCCATGCCCAACCCTTCCACGCGCGCCGCCAGCCACAGGTTCTGGATGGCGCAGGAGAGCGAGGCCATGTCCATTTCCGGCAAGGTGCGGCGCCCGAAAATGTGGCGCTCGCGATCGTCCATCAAGGCGGCGACCAGTACCTCGGCGCAGTCGCTGATGCCTTCGACCTTGAGCTTCATGAACGCATCGGAGCGCTCGCCCAAAGCTTCGGCGGTGCGCACGCGCTCTTCTTCCACCAACTGTTGAATCTGGCTGCGCAACGAACGGTCGCTGATGCGGATAAAACGCCACGGCTGCATCAGGCCGACACTGGGCGCCTGGTGCGCGGCGTGGAGCAGGCGTTGCAGCAGTTCAGGCGCGACGCTGCCACCGCGGAAGTGGCGCATGTCGCGGCGTTCGGCGATGGCGCGATAGACGGCCTCGCGATCGGCTTGGGGGAAAGCGTTGTCAGTCATGGCCTCATCGGGGGCAAGCCCCCTCCCACATTTGGAATGCATTCCCCTGTGGGAGCTGGCTTGCCTGCGATAGCTGTCTCAAGGTCTGGCGCGAACAACGCGGCCACCGCGCCAGGATTCGACGGAAAATAAAAGTGCACATAGGACGCCGTCATCCGCCCCTGTCGATAGACCGCCTCGGCACCGCGCCCGCCGTTAGGGCTAAGCCCACGGGCAATCGGCGCCCATTCGGTACTGGTCAGAGAATGATGATAGGTATGCCCACGCAAGGTCCCCTCCGGCAGCTCGACACTTTGCAGCGCCAGGGCCGCGAGTTTCTTCTGCATCACCGCATCGCCTTGCAACAAGCCAACCAGTTCGGCGCGTGTACCGTCCACATCGGTCAAGGAGTCGAGCAGATAGAGCATGCCGCCACATTCAGCGAGCAGTGGCTTGCCTGCGGCGTGATGAGCACGAATTGCGCCCAGCATCGAGGTATTGGCCGACAATGCCTGGTGGTGCAGTTCCGGATAGCCGCCGGGCAGATAGAGGCTGTCAGCTTGAGGCAATTGGCGATCATGGATAGGTGAAAAGAACTTCAACTCGGCGCCCATCGCCCGCAGCAAATCCAGGCTGGCGCCGTAGGTAAAGGCAAAGGCTTCGTCACGGGCCACGGCAATCCGCACACCGGCCAGCAAGGGCTCGGCCTCGACCACTTGCGGCGCGGCAAAGGTCACCGGCGGCGGCAGGGCCACTTCGCAACTGCTGCCCAACGCCTGGGCGGCAGCATCCAAGCGTATATCAAGGTCATTCAGTTCGCTGGCTTGCACTAGGCCCAGGTGGCGGCTGGGCAGTTCGATGCCGGTCTCACGGGATAACGCGCCGTACCAACGCAAGCCCTCGGTGAGGCTGCCTTCAAGCAATTGCGCATGGCGCAGGGTGCCGACGCGATTGGCCAGCACGCCGGCGAACGGCAGGTCGGGCTGATAGCGCGCCAGCCCCAGGGCCAAAGCGCCGAACGTCTGGGCCATGGCGGTGCCATCGATCACGCCCAGCACCGGTACACCGAAGTGCCGCGCCAAGTCAGCGCTGGAAGGCGTGCCGTCGAACAGGCCCATCACGCCTTCGATGAGGATCAGGTCAGCCTCCCCCGCTGCCTCCCAGAGCAGGCGGCGGCTTTCCTGCTCGCCCACCATCCACATGTCCAACTGGTACACCGGCGCGCCACTGGCACGCTCGTGGATCATCGGGTCGAGAAAGTCCGGCCCGCATTTGAACACGCGCACCTTGCGTCCCAGGTTGCGGTGCAAACGGGCGAGCGCGGCGGTGACCGTGGTTTTGCCCTGGCCGGACGCCGGAGCGGCGATCAATACGGCCGGGCAATGACGGGGCTGATTCAAAGTTCGACGCCTTTCTGTGCCTTGATACCGGCCTGGAACGCGTGCTTGAGCATGCCCATTTCGGTGACGGTGTCGCCCATTTCGATCAGCTCAGGCTTGGCGCCACGGCCGGTGACTACCACATGCTGCATGGGCGGGCGGGCTTGCAGGTCGCTGAGTACCTGGTCCAGGTCAAGGTAACCGTGCTTGAGGGCGATGTTCAATTCGTCCAGCACCACCAAGCCGATAGAGGGGTCATTCAACATGGCCCGGGACACCGCCCAAGCCGCTTCGGCAGCGGCGATATCGCGCTGGCGATCCTGGGTTTCCCAGGTGAAGCCTTCGCCCATCACATGAAAGTGCACCTGCTCGGGGAAGCGGCGGAAAAACAATTCTTCGCCGGTGCTGTTACGCCCCTTGATGAACTGCACCACACCGCATTGCATGCCATGCCCCATGGCCCGGGCCAACATGCCGAACGCCGAACTGCTCTTGCCTTTGCCGTTGCCGGTCAGCACCAGCAGCAGGCCGCACTCATTGGGGGAATTGGCGATGCGCTCGTCAATCACGGCTTTTTTGCGCAGCATGCGCGCCAAGTGGCGTTCGTCGCGGTCGGGGGAATCAGTCATGGCAGCTCTCCGTTGGGGCTGGACAAAAACGGCGGGCAGGAAAAAGAAAAAACAGACAGCCAAGCATCGCCCACCGTGATGCTGTTGGATGATCCAGGCCGGTCTCCGGGCTCATGAGTGGCGCTTTTGATAGCAAGCAGCCGAGGGTGCGCCTTCCCATATCGCACGCGATACAGTGGCAAACAGCACCGTCTTGACTCATTTACCGTTGCGGGGGCAGCGCCGGAATCGCGGCGGCACTGTGTACAAGTGCGCTCACTCACCGGCTTCCCTGTTTCACTCTGTCGACGCGCGCGCCACAGAGCACCTGGAACAAGCCGCGAAGGTTAGTGGGTTGGGGGTGGAGCGTCAATTAAAGCTGGCCTTGTACTTGAACCATCTGCCGTTCGTGCTTCTCTACCCCTACAGGTATCAAGGAGAAAACCATGCCTAAAACCCGACTCGCCCTACTGATCATGCTTGCAGGCAGCCTCGCCGCGTGCGGCGAAAGCTCGACCCTGCAGGTCGCCGATGGCACCGGGCCCTCGCCCAGGCTGCCGGAGCCGAACAAGACGCTGATCCCCACCGTCAATATCGCCCCGGCCATCGGCTGGCCCGAAGGCGCCAAGCCCATCGCCGCCGCCGGTACCCAAGTGGCCGCGTTCGCCGAAGGCCTGGATCATCCGCGCTGGCTCTACGTGCTGCCCAACGGCGACGTGCTGGTGGCCGAGACCAATGCACCGCCCAAGCCGGACGATGCCAAAGGCCTGCGTGGCTGGGTGATGGAAAAAGTCATGGACCGTGCCGGTGCCGGGGTGCCGAGCCCGAACCGTATTACCTTGCTGCGCGATGCCGACCATGACGGTGTGGCAGAAACTCGCACGGTGTTCCTGGAGAACCTCAATTCGCCGTTTGGCATGACCTTGGTGGGCAACGACCTGTATGTGGCCGATTCGGATAAGTTGCTGCGCTTCCCCTATCAGCCGGGTGAAACCGCAATCACCTCCCCAGGCACCAAGGTGGTGGATTTACCCGGTGGCCCCTTGAACCACCACTGGACCAAAAATGTGGTGGCCAGCCAGGACGGCAGCAAGCTGTACGTGAGCGTCGGCTCCAACAGCAACGTCGGCGAAAACGGCCTGGAAGCCGAACAGGGCCGCGCCGCCATTTGGGAAGTCGACCGCGCCAGCGGCCAACACCGCATTTTTGCCTCCGGCCTGCGCAACCCCAACGGCATGGCGTGGGAGCCACAGAGCGGCAAGCTGTGGACGGCGGTCAACGAACGCGATGAGATCGGCAGTGACCTGGTGCCGGATTACATCACCTCGGTCAAGGATGGCGGCTTCTACGGCTGGCCTTTCAGTTATTACGGCCAGCATGTGGATGTGCGTGTCACCCCGCAGAACCTGGACATGGTCGCCAAGGCCATCGCTCCCGACTATGCGGTAGGCCCTCATACTGCGTCGCTGGGGCTGACCTTCGCCGAGGGCAGCAAACTGCCCGCGCCCTTCAGTAATGGCGCATTTATCGGCCAGCATGGTTCCTGGAACCGCAAGCCGCACAGTGGCTACAAGGTGATTTTCGTTCCCTTCGAAGGGGGCCAGCCGAAAGGGCAACCGGTGGATGTGCTGACGGGGTTTCTTGATAGCGATGAGAAAGCCATGGGCCGGCCGGTCGGCGTGGTGATAGATCAGCAGGGGGATTTGCTGGTGGCCGATGATGTGGGCAATAAGGTTTGGCGAGTGTCGGCTGTTAAGTAAATCGCCACACACCAATGTGGGAGCGGGCTTGCCCGCGATTACGGTGGCCCAGCCAACCAAGCCGTTGACTGACACACTGCATTCGCGGGCAAGCCCGCTCCCACATTTTGGAGTTTTATTGATTCAGGGGTTACGCGCCAGATTTCCTGGCAACACGCGTTTGGCACTCAGGTAGGCATTCTGCCAATACGCTTTGGATAGCGTATCCAGCTTCACCGTACCGCCGGTTTGAGGCGCGTGTACGAAGCGGCCCTCCCCCACATAGATGCCCGCATGGCTGACCCGCGAACCACCACCGGTAGCGAAGAACAGCAGGTCGCCGGTTTGCAGGTTTTGTTCGCTGACGTCCTGGGCACGCATCACGATCAATTCACGGGTGGTGCGCGGCAATGAGATGCCGGCAGCGTCGCGAAATACAAAGCCGATCAGGCCACTGCAATCAAACCCCGAGTCCGGTGTGTTGCCGCCCCAGCGGTAAGGTGTGCCGACCAGGCCCAGCGCACGAAAGAGCACGTCTTCGGCAGCAGGCGAGAAATTCTGGGTGGCATAGTTGAACACCGGCTTAGGCTTGACCGCGACGGGCGCGGGCGGCGGTGTACGACTGGCGCAGGCGCTGAGCAGCGCGGCGCAAACAATAAGCATCAGGCGGGCCGAGGTCGACATATGCAGAACAATCCTGGTCTGGATGCGGCTTTCGCTGCCGAACGTTGAAAACCAGAACGCGCAAGCAAAGCTCGCGCGAACGGATGACAACAATGTCCAGGGATTCTAGCGCTTACACGTCAAACTTCAAGTATCACTTTAACTTTACTTACTAGCGGTAACCGTAGTCGGAGCCATGGCGAGTGCACGCTTGGCTTCGATGAAGGTTTTGCTCCAGTAGCTGTCACCCAGGTTATCGACCCGAACACCACCACTGCGGCGGCTGCTGGAGTGGATAAATTGGTTATCGCCCAGGTAGATACCGGCATGACTGACACGACCGCGGCCACTGGTACTAAAGAAAAGCAGATCACCGGGCTTGAGGTTGTTGCGTGCGACCAACGGTGCATTCACGTTGATCATCTCGCGTGTAGAGCGCGGCAGATTCATGCCGGCCTCTTCACGAAACAGGTAGCCAATGAACCCACTGCAATCAAAACCGGCTTCCGAGGTGCCGCCGAAACGGTAACGGGTACCGATCAAGGACATGCCGCGCTCAAGGATACTGTCGGCCAGAAGAGGCAGTTGGTAAGGCTTGCTGTCAGAGAACTCGGCGAGTTCTTTTTCGGTTGCCACCTCTTCTTCATAAACAGAAGCAGACTGTGCAGCAACGAACTTTGCCTGATTTTGAACCTGTGGTTTTTGCTGTTCTGCCACCTGCTGAGGGTGGGAGGCGCAGCCAAACAACAGGGTAACGAGTGCGAGAGGCACGAGGGGTGCGAAGCGATTTAGCATGGGCACGACCGTGGCTGATGTGTAAAGAAGCCGAGACTATGCCCTCTATCACATCGATTTGCAAATTCAATCGCGATCTATGTGACTTATCGTTTCGACTATGCCATCTAAGCCGTGATTCCATTTATCGCTTCAGTTGCGTAGCCCTTCTGGCTCAAACGCAGGTTTTCTGACGCCTTGAAAATGCCGACACACGGAAAATCAAGACCTTACCAGCCCAAGGTTTCTTTCAGGAAAGGGATCGTCAATTTTCTTTGTGCCTGCAAGGAAGCCTGGTCGAGTTGCTCAAGCAAATCGAACAGCGCGCTCATGCTGCGGGTGCCACGGGTGAGGATAAAGTGCCCGACTTCGTCGGTCAGGTGCAGGCCACGACGGGAAGCGCGCAGTTGCAGCGCACGCAGCTTGTCCTCATCGGATAACGGGCGCATCTGGAAGATCAACGCCAGGGTCAGGCGCGACTTGAGGTCAGCCAGCTTCACCGGCAGTTCACGCGGCGAGGTGGACGCAGCGATCAGCAAGCGCCGGCCGCTATCGCGCAAGCGGTTGAACAGATGAAACAGCGCCTCTTCCCACTCCGGCTTGCCGGCCACTGCCTGCAGGTCGTCGAGACACACCAGTTCATATTGCTCAAGGTTATCGAAGATGCCGATCCCGCGGTCCATCAACTCGGCCAAGGGTAGGTAGACCGCCGGCTCGCCCGTCTGCTCGAAACGCAGGCACGCGGCCTGCAGCAGATGGGTACGCCCCACGCCATGCTTGCCCCACAGATAGATCAGGCTTTCAGTCCACCCGGCGTCGGCTTCGCAAAGCCGCTCCACATAGCCGAGTGCAGCGGCATTGGCGCCTGGGTAGTAGTTGATAAAGGTAGCGTCATCACGCAGACGCACACCTAGGGGCAGCTGAATCGGTTTCATGCTGACTGAACGGCTCCCATCGAACCGTTAGTGGCCTCTATGTAAAGTTTGCAAAGTTTATACCCGTGACGCCGGGCGCACAATGCAGCAGACCACAAGCAAAATCAAAGGTTTGCGTTAACCCGGAGGTTTTACGCAGTTTGTTTGACGCACCCCGGGGCCAGAAACAACAAACCCGGCCTGGACCGGGTTTGTGACACCGCGATTACAACTCGGGCTCATCCACCCCGGTATACACGTCCGAATCCTTGTACAGGTCGTGCACATGGCGCACCAGCACCATGATCACCGCCGCCACCGGCAGCGCCAACAGGATGCCGGTAAAGCCGAACAGCTCGCCACCCGCCAAAATCGCAAAGATCACTGCCACCGGGTGCAGGCCGATTCGATCGCCCACCAGCAGTGGCGTCAGCACCATGCCTTCCAAGGCCTGGCCCACCATGAACACTGCGACAATCCCCAGCATCGGGTACAGGTCGCCGCCGAACTGGAACAGCCCGGCCACCAGCGCCGCGCCGATGCCGATCACAAAGCCCATGTAGGGCACGATGGCCGCCAGGCCCGCGATCAAGCCGATCAACAGCCCCAGCTCCAAGCCGATCGCCATCAGGCCGGCAGCGTAAATCACCCCCAGGGCCAGCATCACCAGCAACTGGCCACGCACGAACGCACCCAATACCTCATGACACTCCGCTGCCAGGGAAACAACACGCTCTTCCCGGTCGCGGGGGAGCAGGCTGCGGATCTTGGCCATCATGATGTCCCAGTCTCGCAGCAGGTAGAACGCCACCACCGGGATCAGCACCAGGTTGGTCAACCAACCGATCAGCGCCAGGCTCGACGCAGTCGCCTGGCTGAGCACCACCGTGACGATATCGGTGGTCTTGTCCATGTGCTCGCTGATAGCTGCCTTGACCTTGTCGAACTTCCAGAAGCCATCCGCCAGCCCGAACTTGGACTGGGCCCACGGCATCGCCGTGTGCTGCAACCAGTCGAGCATCTGCGGCGCCAGCTCATAGAGGCGAAACAGCTGCTTGGCCAACATCGGCACCAATATCAACACCAGCGCCGTGATGATCAACGTGAACAGCGCAAACACCGTGATCACGCCCCAGGTGCGCGACATGCCGACTTTTTCCAGGCGATCCACCACGGGATCGAACAGATAGGCGAGCAGTAGCGCCACCAGGAACGGCGTCAGGATCGAATGCAGCAAGAACACAAAACCGCACAGCAGGACAATCCCGCCAAGCCACACCCAACGACGCGTATCCGCCATAAACCACTCCATCTGTTTTTTACGCCCTTCTTCTATATAGAAGGAGGACCACTAGTTACCAACGAAAACGCAGTTGCGCCTGGGGCTCAGATGCAACAGCCGGTTGCGTGCCATCGATCACGGCTGGCTGGGCCAGGGCTTCGCCAGCAGGAATTTCCTGCAGCTTGGCCAGGCTCAATTGAGTCCGCAATTGTTCGGCGCTGCCATTGACGCGATACACAATCCGGTTGCCATCCACCCACTGCGGCTGGCCGCCAAAGGGCTCCAGCAAACGACCCAGGGCGGCGTAGCGCTCAAGGTTCATGCCTTGTACTTCAAGCAATTGCTCAGTGCTCACGCCCGGCTTGACTGCAAAGCGTGGCGCCAGCTTTTGGCTGACCGCCAGCAATACCGCATCGGCGAGCGCGGCAGTGTCAGCGCCTTGGGCGGTGCCCTCCTCAGCCTTGTCGCCCAGCCACAGGCGCCATTTGGCCTGCCATTGACTGCCTTCCTGGCGCGCATGCACCGCCAGCAAAGCATCGGCACCGTAACGCTCGGAGGCTGCGCGCAAAGGCGTGGCGTCGGGGCTTTCAAGATTCGGCGCGGTGGCGACTACCTGTTCATCCAGGTCTCCCAACGGCAAGCGCAGCGGCAGACCCCTGTGTTGCGCGGCTCGGCGCAGGGCCTGGGCAACGGCCTGGCCATCGCCGACCAGGCTGCTGCCTTCAGTTGAATCGTTCAGCCACCAACCCAGGATCGACGGCCGGTTGCTGCCCCAGATCGACAGGCCGCCATCACGCAATGCGCGGTCGGTGCTGACCGGGTCGAAGTCCACTTGCAGGCTTTCCGGCGGGCCGGCGTCGTAGCCGTACTGGCTGATGATTTGTTGCGGGTCTTTGCGGATCGCTGCCAGGCCCGGGCCATCGGCGGCCTTGGCGTCGCCGGTCAGGCGGATCAACAGGGTCTGCACGGCACGCTGGGTGGCCTGGTCGCGCTCTTGGGGCGACTGGCTGCTGACCGGTTCAAGTACTTGATAGAGGCCATTGAGGGTTTCGGCATGACTCGCCAGGCTGACCAACGACAAACAGCCCACAAAGAAGAATTTACACAGACGCATGGAAGATTCCCGAACGACAAATTTAGCGGTTGGAACAGACCGCGTGATCTCGGTTTGGCAAGGCTGTGACACAGCGACCGGTAAAACATTCACAGGGTCCCGGTAAGTTTTCATACTGTCATAACGCTAGCGAGCTCAAGGCTATACCTTAATACGCACGATTACCGGCCCGATTTGCATTTTTTTGAGCTCATATGCCCTGCCCGTCGGCCCGAGGATGGCCGCTGCCCCTCAAGCCTGATAAAATCGCGCGCCT
The DNA here is from genome assembly GCF_021609665.1 of Pseudomonas sp. PA-1-3F. NCBI lineage: Bacteria > Pseudomonadati > Pseudomonadota > Gammaproteobacteria > Pseudomonadales > Pseudomonadaceae > Pseudomonas > Pseudomonas sp. PA-1-3F. Next base: position 77,440 of record NZ_WJZD01000030.1, read on the forward strand.
TCGCAGACCGTCAACGGCAGGGCCCTTTCC
>NZ_WJZD01000031.1:0-77257 GCF_021609665.1 Pseudomonas sp. PA-1-3F
AAGAGCGGTTGGTTAAGATCTTTCGTCTCAACCGAGGCGCGCATTCTACAGCAGCCTCATTTGCTGTCAAGTGGTTATTTTCAGAAGTTTTCGAAGATTTCTTCAACAACTTCAACCACTTGCGCTTGCGATCTCTCGTAAGCGGGAGGCGAATTCTACAGCGTTACACGCTGCTGTCAACACCTCTTTGTCAACTTCCTTTTGGCTTCGATGAACTGAAGCAACTTGCTGCCGAAAACTGCGTAACTCATTGTTTACCAAGGAGTTTTCCGTTTCGACTGCGCCGGAAGTGGGGCGAATTATAGACAGATATAATTCGCCGTCAACTCTTAATTCCGCTTTTCTATCAATAAGTTAGCTTCGGCTAAAAAACAACCAGCTCTCCACTGGACTTCTATCTATATAGAAGGAAAAGCTTAAATAACACCTGCTTCCTTCAATGCAGCCACATGAGCAGCTCCCAGCCCCAGAACTCCTTGCAGCACCTGAAGCGTGTGCTCGCCCAGTAGAGGAGGCGCACTCCGGTACTCTACAGGCGTCTTGGATAAGCGTATCGGGCTCGCAACCTGAGGCACCATCCCCGCCAATGCATGAGGCAACTCCACCGCCAAGCCACGCGCCTTGACCTGAGGATCGGAAAACACCTGCGCCAGATCATTGATCGGCCCACACGGCACGCCCACTTGCTCCAGCTGCGACACCCACTCAGCGGTCGTCTTGAAGACCGTCGCCTGGCGAATCAAGGGAATCAGCTCCGCGCGATTAGCCACCCGTGCGCGATTGGTGGCGAAACGCACGTCATCCGCCCATTGTGGTTGCCCAGCGACTTCAGCGAATTTACGGAACTGCCCGTCATTGCCTACGGTGAGAATGAAATCTCCATCGGCAGTGGGGAAATCCTGATAGGGCACAATATTAGGGTGAGCGTTGCCCAGGCGCTTGGGCGGCGTCCCGGTGGTCAGGTAATTCATCGCCTGATTCGCCAGGCAAGCCACCTGCACATCCAGCAACGCCATGTCGATATGCTGCCCACCACCATCGTGATCGCGATGAGCTAGCGCAGCCAGGATAGCCACGGTCGAATAAAGCCCGGTCAAGATATCGGTCAAGGCTACGCCAACCTTTACCGGCCCGGCGCCTTCATCCCCTTCAGGCCGCCCCGTCAGGCTCATGAGCCCACCCAAACCCTGGATCATGAAGTCGTAACCGGCGCGCATCGCATAGGGGCCCGTCTGGCCAAATCCCGTAATGGAGCAGTAAATCAGCTCCGGGTTAACCTCTTTGAGGGACTCGTAGTCCAGCCCATACGCCGCAAGGCCGCCCACCTTGAAGTTTTCGATCAGGATGTCCGACTTGGCAGCCAGGTCGCGTACCAGTTTCTGGCCTTCAGGTCGCGTAAAGTCGATGGTCACCGACTCTTTATTACGGTTGGCCGACAGGTAGTACGCCGCCTCACTGGTGTTCTCGCCATCCGCATCCTTAAGGAAGGGAGGGCCCCAAGCGCGCGTGTCATCGCCGCTGCCCGGCCTTTCGACTTTGATCACCTCGGCCCCAAGGTCTGCAAGAATCTGCCCGGACCAAGGGCCCGCGAGTACTCGCGACAAATCCAGCACTCGCAGATGCGAAAGCGCGCCCATGCCCATGCTCCTATTAATAGAACGCTTGCAGACCGGTTTGCGCGCGCCCCAGGATCAAGGCATGCACGTCATGGGTCCCTTCATAGGTGTTGACCACTTCCAGGTTGACCAGGTGGCGTGCCACCCCGAACTCGTCAGAGATGCCGTTACCGCCCAGCATGTCCCGGGCCATGCGCGCAATGTCCAATGACTTGCCACACGAGTTACGCTTCATGATCGAAGTGATCTCCACCGCCGCCGTACCCTCATCCTTCATCCGCCCCAGGCGCAGGCAACCTTGCAGGGCCAAGGTAATCTCGGTCTGCATGTCTGCCAGCTTCTTCTGGATCAGCTGAGTGGCAGCCAATGGGCGACCAAACTGCTGGCGATCGAGTGTGTACTGGCGTGCGGTATGCCAGCAGAACTCAGCAGCCCCCAGCGCCCCCCAGGAAATCCCGTACCGTGCCGAGTTGAGGCAGGTAAACGGCCCTTTCAAACCACGTACATCCGGGAAGATATTTTCTTCTGGCACAAATACGTTATCCATGACGATTTCACCGGTGATGGAGGCCCGCAGCCCCACCTTGCCGTGGATAGCCGGAGCGCTCAGACCTTTCCAGCCTTTTTCCAGGACAAAGCCACGGATGTCCCCGGCATCATCTTTGCCCCACACCACAAACACATCCGCAATCGGACTGTTGGTGATCCACATCTTCGCGCCGGTCAGGCTGTAGCCGCCATCCACTTTGCGTGCACGGGTAATCATCGCACCCGGATCGGAACCATGGTTGGGCTCGGTCAGCCCAAAGCAACCGATCCATTCACCAGAGGCCAGTTTGGGCAAGTACTTCTGTTTTTGCGCCTCGGTACCAAACTCATTGATCGGTACCATAACCAGGGAAGACTGCACACTCATCATCGAGCGATAGCCGGAGTCGACACGCTCCACCTCCCGAGCAATCAAACCGTAGCTGACATAGTTCAAGCCACTTCCACCGTACTGCTCAGGGATCATCGCCCCCAGCAAACCGGTTTCGCCCATCTCACGGAAAATAGCGGGGTCTGTCTTTTCATGACGGAAGGCTTCGAGCACACGAGGAGCCAGCTTGTCCTGAGCAAATTGCTCGGCGCTGTCACGCACCATGCGCTCTTCTTCGGTGAGCTGTTGATCCAGCAGCAGTGGATCGATCCAGTTGAAGCTTGCCTTGCCAGCCATGAATAAGTCCTCGCGGAAAAAATCAGAAGTCGTGGAACCAGACTAGGCGCGGTCAGCGAAGAGGGCAAACGAGGTTTTTGCATAGGCTTGTGCTAATTTCTCACTTCGTAACACTAAAAAAGCCCATAAATGCGCTTTATCTGTGAGGGCAATGTACATGCGCCGAAAAATTCCCAGTACGACCGCACTCATCAGCTTTGAGGCAGCAGCCCGCCACGAGAGCTTCACCAAGGCAGCAATGGAGCTTTCCATCACCCAAGGCGCGATTTGCCGACAGATCGCCAGCCTGGAGGAGTTTTTGAGTGTCGAGCTGTTTCGCCGCTCACGCCGCGGCGTGAAGCTGACGGAGGCGGGGCTGTCTTATAGCCGCAGGGTTGCAACACAGCTGGACGCCGTGGAGCGCGACACCTTGTCGGTAATGGGCCAGCAAGGCGCCAATGTGATCGAACTGGCGGTGGTGCCCACCTTCGGCACGCAGTGGCTGATCCCCCGCCTGAAGGACTTTCAACATCAGCACCCGGAAGTCACGGTGAACCTGACGAACCGCACACGCCCCTTCCTGTTCGCCGATACCGAGTTCGATGCGGCGATCTACTTCGGAGATGCCGATTGGTCGGGTACGCAATCCCACAGGTTAATGGGCGAAAACCCAGTACCGGTCTGCAGCCCGCGCTTACTCGGCGACCGCACGCACTTCACCCCTCAACAGATCGCAGAGCTGCCGCTGCTGCAACAGACCACGCGCCCCTATGCCTGGCGCCAATGGTTCAACGCCCAACAGCTGAACATCCCACGCGACATGACAGGCCCTCGATACGAGCTATTCTCGATGCTGTCTCAAGCGGCCATGCATGACATGGGCATCGCACTGATCCCTCCTTTCCTCATCCAGCAGGAGCTGAAGGAGCAACAATTGGTAATCGCCAGCACCGAAGCACTGACCAGCGAAAAGGCTTATTACCTGATGATTCCTGACAGAAAGGTCGAATCCGCCTCTCTGCATGCATTCAGGGACTGGCTGGTCGACCAGTCAAGACGCTACAACCCAAGTAAATGAAGGACAAAGCGCAATTACTGACTTTGTAGTCAAATAAATTAATAACCTACAGATGTACGTATATGTCGCATTTAAACAGACTGTACTTGTCAGCCAAAAATAAGGCTAAAAGCCATGTATTTCATGGCTCGTAGCGACTCTTACCGGCCAATGCACGACTATTCACACTGGCAATGGAAAAACGCACCGAAAACGCCTGAACGCCTTTAAAGACCTGTATTTAAAGAGGTTATTTCAGCCTGTTGCGACAATCAGTCACAGGGTGACTTGTAGTTAATTTTTCGTCACCCGTCATAATCCCTTGATGGCCGTAAAGTTCGCCTGCAAAATGCCGCGCCCCGCTGTCATTTCAGCGGGATCGTGCTGATCGGCCGCCCCAGTTGCGCCACTCGCGGTGCACTGGCCTTTTTACAAAAAGATCAAAAGCAAAAAGATCATGCAGGAGATTTGACGTGCACATTGGTGTTCCTCTCGAAACCCAGACCGGTGAAACGCGGGTGGCTGCCACCCCGGAAACCATCAAGAAGCTGATCGGCCAGGGCCATAAGGTCACTGTACAAAGCGGCGCAGGCATCAGTGCCAGCATCGTCGACAGTGCCTATGAAACGGCAGGCGCCACCATTGGCAGCGCCAACGACGCGTTTGGCGCCGAGCTGATTCTCAAAGTGGTTGCCCCCAGCGACAGCGAACTTGCGCTGATCAAAAGTGGCACCGTGTTGGTGGGCATGCTCAATCCGTTCAGCAACGAAACCATCGCCAAGCTCGCCGAGCGCGGCATCACCGCCTTCGCCCTGGAAGCCGCGCCGCGCACGTCACGCGCTCAAAGCCTTGATGTGCTGTCTTCGCAAGCCAACATCGCCGGTTACAAGGCCGTGTTGCTGGCCGCTCATCACTACCCGCGTTTCATGCCGATGCTGATGACTGCTGCCGGCACTGTAAAAGCCGCGCGCGTACTGATCCTCGGCGCCGGTGTGGCGGGCCTGCAAGCCATCGCCACGGCCAAGCGTCTGGGCGCGGTGATCGAAGCGTCCGACGTACGCCCGGCGGTTAAGGAGCAGATCGAATCTCTGGGCGCCAAGTTTGTCGACGTCCCCTACGAAACCGATGAAGAGCGTGAATGCGCCGTCGGTGTCGGTGGCTATGCGCGCCCGATGCCCAGCAGTTGGATGCAACGCCAGGCCCTGGCCGTGCACGAACGCGCCAAACAGGCCGATATCGTCATCACCACCGCCCTCATCCCGGGCCGCAAGGCGCCGACCCTGCTCAGCGCCGATACCGTGGCGCAGATGAAACCCGGCTCGGTGGTCATCGACCTCGCTGCAGCCCAAGGTGGCAACTGCCCGCTGACGGTGGCCGACCAGGTCGTGGTGGAAAACGGCGTGATCATCTGCGGCCCGACCAACCTGGCGGGCGCTGTCGCCGCCGATGCGTCGGCCTTGTATGCGCGCAACCTGCTGGACTTCCTGAAGCTGGTCTTCACCAAGGAAGGGCAGTTTGAAATCAACCTCGAAGACGACATCGTCGCCGCGTGCCTGATGTGCCGCGACGGCCAAGTCATCCGCAAAAACGCCTAAGCAGGGATTCAGACGATGGAAGAGCTTATCTCCCCCGGTATCTACAACCTGATCATCTTTGTGCTGGCGATTTATGTCGGTTATCACGTGGTCTGGAACGTAACACCTGCATTGCACACGCCACTGATGGCCGTGACCAACGCCATTTCCGCGATTGTCATCGTCGGCGCCATGCTGGCTGCCGCGCTGACCGTCACCCCGTTGGGCAAGACTATGGGCACACTGGCCGTGGCCCTGGCGGCGGTAAATGTCTTCGGTGGCTTCCTGGTCACCCGCAGGATGCTTGAGATGTTCAAGAAGAAAGCCCCGAAAGTAAAAGAAGAGGCGCCCAAGTAATGAGCATGAATCTCGTGACGACGCTCTACCTGATCGCGTCGATCTGTTTCATCCAGGCCCTCAAAGGCCTCTCGCACCCGACCACTTCGCGGCGCGGCAACCTGTTCGGCATGCTCGGCATGGCGCTGGCGGTACTCACCACCGTCGGCCTCATCTATAAGCTGGGGGCTGAACTGGCGACTGCCGGTATCGGCTACGTCATCGTTGGCCTACTGGTTGGCGGTACTGCCGGCTCGATCATGGCCAAGCGTGTTGAAATGACCAAGATGCCCGAGCTGGTCGCGTTCATGCACAGCATGATCGGCCTGGCAGCGGTGTTCATCGCCATTGCCGCCGTGGTCGAGCCGCAGTCCCTGGGCATCGTCAAGCACTTGGGCGATTCGATACCGGCCGGCAACCGCCTGGAACTGTTCCTCGGTGCCGCTATCGGTGCAATCACCTTCTCCGGCTCGGTGATCGCATTCGGCAAGCTGTCGGGCAAGTACAAGTTCCGCCTGTTCCAAGGCGCACCGGTACAGTTCGGCGGCCAACACAAACTGAACCTGGTGCTCGGCCTCGCAACCCTGGGCCTGGGCTTGGCGTTCATGTTCACCGGCAACCTCACTGCGTTCGCGCTGATGCTGGCCTTGGCCTTCGTGCTGGGTGTGCTGATCATCATCCCGATTGGCGGCGCCGACATGCCCGTGGTGGTGTCGATGCTCAACAGCTACTCCGGCTGGGCAGCGGCGGGCATCGGTTTCTCGCTGAACAACTCGATGCTGATCATCGCCGGTTCCCTGGTGGGCTCCAGCGGCGCGATCCTGTCGTACATCATGTGCAAAGCGATGAACCGCTCCTTCTTTAATGTGCTGTTGGGCGGTTTCGGCAATGCGCCGGATGCTGGCGCTGCGACGGGCTCCAAAGAAGCACGCCCGGTGAAGTCCGGCTCCGCTGATGACGCCACCTTCCTGCTGACCAACGCGGACACCGTGATTATCGTCCCAGGCTACGGCCTTGCGGTCGCGCGGGCACAACACGCGCTCAAGGAGCTGACTGAGAAGCTGACCCACCACGGCGTCACCGTAAAGTACGCGATCCACCCGGTGGCGGGCCGTATGCCGGGGCACATGAACGTATTGCTGGCCGAGGCCGAAGTGCCTTACGACCAGGTGTTCGAGATGGAAGACATCAACTCCGAGTTCGGCCAGGCCGACGTGGTGCTGGTATTGGGCGCCAACGACGTGGTCAACCCGGCCGCCAAGAACGACCCGAACTCACCCATCGCCGGCATGCCGATCCTCGAGGCGTTCAAGGCCAAGACCATCATCGTCAACAAGCGCTCGATGGCCAGCGGCTATGCGGGCCTGGATAACGAGTTGTTCTACCTGGACAAGACCATGATGGTGTTCGGTGATGCCAAGAAGGTCATCGAAGACATGGTCAAAGCCGTCGAATAACACTGCGCCAGCGCAATACCCGAAACCCTGGCCTCACGTAGGCTGGGGTTTTTTTATGGTTCCCCCGTTCTGCGTGGGAACGGGTGTTCCGCGTCCCGCTTTGCACACACATGAAACCCGACCAAAGGCTCTAAATCGCGACCTGGCATTCGACCATGGTAGCGGGCCGAAACTTTTTGAAATCACTACACTGCCCACCTTGCTTTCCGTAGCCAGAGATAACAATTCATGTACCGTGATCGTATCCGCTTGCCTTCGTTGTTGAACAAGGTCATGAGCGCGGCAGACGCCGCTGCACTGATCGAAGACGGCATGACCGTCGGCATGAGCGGCTTCACCCGTGCCGGTGAAGCCAAGGCCGTCCCCCACGCCCTGGCCGAACGCGCCAAGACTTCGCCGCTCAAAATCACGCTGATGACCGGCGCCAGCCTGGGCAATGACCTGGACAAGCAGTTGACCGAAGCCGGCGTACTGTCACGACGCATGCCCTTTCAAGTCGACAGCACCCTGCGCAAGGCGATCAATGCCGGCGAGGTGATGTTTATCGACCAGCACCTGTCGGAAACCGTCGAGCAACTGCGCAACAATCAGCTCAAATTGCCCGACATCGCCGTGATCGAAGCCGTCGCGATCACTGAGCAGGGGCATATCGTGCCCACCACTTCCGTAGGCAACTCGGCCAGCTTCGCGATTTTTGCCAAACAGGTGATCGTCGAGATCAACCTGGCGCACAACCCGAACCTGGAAGGGCTGCACGACATCTACATCCCGACTTACCGGCCGACGCGCACGCCGATCCCGCTGGTGAAAGTCGACGACCGTATTGGCAGCACCGCGATTCCGATCCCGCCCGAGAAGATCGTCGCCATCGTCATCACCAACCAGGCGGACTCCGCCTCTACGGTAACGCCGCCTGACAGCGACACCCAAGGCATCGCCAATCACCTGATCAACTTCCTCAAGCAAGAAGTCGATGCCGGGCGCATGACCAACAAACTCGGCCCGCTGCAAGCCGGCATCGGCAATATTGCCAACGCAGTGATGTGCGGATTGATCGAGTCGCCGTTCGAAGACCTGACCATGTACTCGGAAGTGTTGCAGGATTCGACCTTTGACCTGATCGACGCCGGCAAGCTGAGCTTTGCCTCCGGCAGTTCGATTACCTTGTCGGAGCGGCGTAATGCCGATGTGTTCGGCAACCTGGAGCACTACAAAGACAAATTGGTGCTGCGCCCGCAGGAAATTTCCAACCACCCTGAAGTGGTACGCCGCCTGGGCATCATCGGCATCAATACCGCGCTGGAGTTCGATATCTACGGCAACGTCAACTCCACCCATGTCTGCGGCACGCGGATGATGAACGGCATCGGTGGCTCCGGGGATTTCGCCCGCAATGCGCACCTGGCGATCTTCGTTACCAAGTCCATTGCCAAGGGCGGCGCGATTTCCAGCGTGGTACCGATGGTCAGCCATGTGGACCACACCGAACATGACGTGGACATTCTCGTCACCGAAGTAGGCCTTGCCGATCTGCGGGGCCTGGCGCCACGGGAGCGCGCCCGGGTCATCATCGATAACTGCGTGCATCCCGCCTATCGCGATGCGCTCAACACTTACTTCGATGCGGCCTGCGCCATCGGCGGGCATACGCCGCACATCCTGCGCGAAGCACTGAGTTGGCACATCAACCTGGAAGAAACCGGGCACATGCTCAAGGCTTGATGAGTACAGATCCGGGCTGATGCAAAGACAGTTTCATCAGCTCGGTGAACCCACACACACTTATGAAAAAAACTGTACTGCTGTACCGGTCATTCCCTACCGAAATATCCCACACCCATGCTCAAAAATTGCAATTTCGCACCCTTTAAGTGCGCACAGGTACAGTTGCCCCAATTTCGTACCGTACAGCCTCGTTAAACAGTTAACTGGCCTCTCACAATACAGGTGAACTGTATCTAGAGAGTCTTGCCTCGGAAGAGGATCATTGGCATCAGTTAAACCACTACCTAATCCCGCCACAAGCGGAAGGATGTCATCATGGAACGTACACTCAGTTCCGAACTGTTCTTCGAAGAAAAAGCTGTAAACACCCAGGCTTCCCTGCCTTTGCGCGTTCTCGCCAACCTGATGTTGTGGCAGCGCCGCATCTCCAGCCGCCACCAACTGGCTCGCCTGGATTCGCGTCTGCTGGCTGACGCCGGTATCAGCGAAGCTCAACGCTACGAAGAGCTGAGCAAGCCGTTCTGGCGCTAAGTGGCGCCCGCTGGCCCTGACCTGACGGGTCCACTGCCAGCACCCTGATTTGTCAAAGCAAAGCCCGCCCCGGGTAACCGGAGGCGGGCTTTGTTGTATCTGCGACAGCGCATTGGAATGACTCAATCCAAACCTACAGATACAGTTTAAAATTAGCAAAATATGACAGGTACAGTTTAATTGCAGGCTTCCGAATAGCCCGGTACACGCCTAATATCCACTCACCACGTGGCGAACCCTGTAGAGCGTGCGTCTGATGCTCGACAGTCCCAGTCCGTTTCATTGTGGCCGTTTCGCGCCACCTTATTATTCGTCTACAGGAGTTACCCCATGTCCCGTCTTCGCCTGCTGTGCACTGCCGCTGTGCTGACCTTGGCTGCCAATGCCAACGCGAGCAGCCTGATCATGACGACCGACTCGATCGTCGGCGCTCTGAAGGCAACCTCCGATGCCACGTCTGATGCCACTTCATCCCTGCGCGACAACAAGGTCGTACAAGCAGCCCGTGACGACGCCGCCAGCTTTGTCGCCAGCGAAGGCGCCATCCGTGGCGTGAAACTGGAAAGCGCCCTGGCCCAGATCCGCCAACAAGCGCCGCAATTGAATACCGCTACCGATGCACAGCTGGCACAGGCCATCCTGGCTATCTGATCCACGGCAACCAGACGGGGCGCCCGCCGCTCCCGTCTGGCTCGGTGCTGGCTCTCGCCCGGCCGTTGCGCTAGCCTTGGCGCTCGCTTTCAGTTGTCGAGTCCCATGGCTTTTTCATACCGTTCATTGATTGTTCCTGTACTGTTTTGCGCCTGCTGGTCACCCCTGGCTTCAGCGTTGGATGTGTCCACCCAGAGCACTGTTGTCAGCGTGTATGCCACCAGCAAAGTGACCTCTGCGCCGTTCGACAATAAGTTGGTCATGGCCGCTCGGGATGATGCTGCCGCTTTCATTGCCACTGACGGCCAATGGCGGGGCGCACGCCTGGAGTCCGCGCTGGACTATCTACGCCGCGCCCAGCCAAAACTTCATGCAAGCGACCTTGAACTGGCGCAGGCAATTCTCGTCCAATAATCATCGTTGTATTTCTATCTTTGTCATTGGAGTCACCCCATGCGTAGCCCGCTGATCGTCGCCGCCCTCGGCCTGCTGTTTTTGGCCGATGTCGCCCAGGCGCAAACCTTGAAGGCCACCAGCAACATCGTCGTGCGCGCCTCGGCGCGCACCATTGATTTCACCTCGGACACCACCACCTCCATCCGCGACTCCAAGATCGTGCGCGAAGCCCACGATGACGCCGCCAGTTTCGTCGCCACCAATGGCGAGATCCGTGGCGCCCAGCTGGAAGCCGCGTTCGATACCCTTCGCACCCACGTGCCAGAAGCCCGTGATGCCAGCGACCAGACCCTCGCCGAAGCTATCCTCGCTCTGTGAGGCGTCTCAAAACCTGGCTCCTGGCCGGGGCCGTGCTGCTGTGTGCAAGTACAGCCCAGGCCGGCCTGCAACTGCGGCTCAAGACCCAAGGCTTGAGCCCAGCCGAACAGCAGGCCAGCCAGGCATTGCTCGATGAAGCACTGCGTTCCTTGCCACCGCGCTTTGTCGAGCAGCTGGATCGACGTATCGATGTCGGCTGGACCGACAAGATGCCTGAAAACGCCTACGGCCAGGCATCCCTGGTGTCCGAGCTGGACCTCAACCAGAACCTGCTCGCCAGCCTGACTGACGGCAGCGCCGCCACCCAGAAAACCAATCGCCCCCACGGTACCGTGCGCCGGGAGATGCTCGCCACCGTGCTGCATGAACTGACCCACATCTATGACCGTGCGCGCCTGTGGTCCAAGGACGAGCGCACGCTGATCCAGCGCTGCAGCCGCCAGAACAACATCACCGGCTTGATCGGCTTGCCCGACCAGTGCCGTGGCCAGAACGACCGCCGCTTTACCCTCAGTGACGACCCGCGCCTGCTGGACCTCGCCGGCTGGCCACAATATGTCGGTCGCCGCGGCGAGCGTGAGCAGCACAACCATCAGGTGGTGCGCAGCCCGGACATCTACGAAACCACCAGCCCACTGGAATTCGTAGCGGTCAACATGGAGTACTTCCTCCTGGACCCCAGCTACGCTTGTCGCCGCCCCGCGCTGTTCCGTTATTACAAGGATCACTTCGGCTGGGCACCGCCCGGACAGGACACCTGCGCCAGCACCTATGCCTTCCTGAACGCGGGCAACGATTTCGCCAAGACGCCCCTCGGCCAGATCGATCCGGAGCGCGTGTATGAAATCGACTATCTGCTTGCCGAAGCCAACCAGAACCTGGTGAGCCGTTGGGGCCATAGCATGTTGCGCCTGGTGATTTGCGCTCCAGGCCGCCCACGTGGCCCGGATTGCCGGCTGGATCTGGACCGGCACCTGGTGCTGTCTTACCGCGCCTTCGTCGGTGACGTCCAGCTGTCGAGCTGGGATGGCCTGGTGGGCAAATACCCGTCGCGGCTGTTCGTACTGCCGCTGGCCCAGGTCATTGATGAGTACACCAAGACCGAACTGCGTGGCCTGGCGTCGGTGCCGCTGAAGCTCAGCCGCCAGGAAATCAACGACACCGTCGAACATGCGGCTGAGATGCACTGGAGCTATGACGGCAACTACTTCTTTATCTCCAACAACTGTGCGGTCGAAAGCCTGAAACTGTTGCGCAGCGGCAGCGCCAACCCGCAATTGACCGGCCTGGACAACATCACCCCCAACGGCTTGCTGGAAGTGCTCAGCGCCCGCGGCCTGGCCGATACCAGCGTATTGAATGACAAGCGCGAGGCACTGCGGCTGGGGTATCACTTCGACTCGTTCCGCGAGCGCTACCAGGCCATGTTCGATGTGCTGCGCAAGCAACGGCCGATCAAGCAGACCCAGGTCGAAGACTGGTTGTCCCTGGATGCGCAAGCGCGTCGCCAATGGTTCAGCCAGGCCGACCTGCGTACCAGCGCCGCGCTGTTGCTGCTGGAGCAGGCCAGCTATCGCAAACAACTGATGCTCGCCCAGGATGAGGTCAAACAACGCTATCTCAATGCCCGCGAGCTGAAATACGGCGGCATGGAGAAAGCCAACAACACGCTGCAGCAAATTCTCGCCAACAGCGGCTTCCTGAGTCGCCCGGCCGAGTTGCTGGACAGTGGGGGTTATGGCCTGCCGCAACCTTCGGAAGCCAAGCGCCTGGAATCGGAGAGCGCCGAACGCCAGAAGCAGTTGCAGTCGTTGACCGGCGAGCTGGATAAAGAGGTGAGGGCGCTGCTCGATCCATCCCGCGCCGCCGAGATTGCCGCCTGTGAAGCCAACCTCAAACAAGTAGGTGAACACCTACGAGCGCTGCATAAAGCCGCCGGTGGCCTCGAACTGCCCTGAACACCACTGTGTAAGCCGGCTTGCCCTTGTAGGAGCGAGCTTGCTCGCGAAAAACTAACAGGCGCCGCGTTTCTATAGGAAGCGTGCGTTATCGTTGACGTTTTTCGCGAGCAAGCTCGCTCCTACAAAAGCAAGCCAGCCACATTTTGTTCTGCGTCAACCTGAAGAACGGGTGCCTGCCCTTCATCAGCTGTTTTCTCAGCGAAAGCTGGCTGAAAGCTTCCCCGTCTAGGATCGCCCTCACTGCCGGCAACAGACCGGCTGTTAACAACAACAATGGTGATTCCCGATGTCCGCTCGTACCCGCCTGTTCGCTCCAACTCCACCCGTACGCCTCGTGCCTTTCGTTCTGCGCTGACCGCCACTCGGTCCGCCATTCCCTAGCAGCGCTACGCCTGGAGTATTCCTATGCTGACTTTCCTTGGCTTTGCCATGGTCATCACGTTCATGTTCCTGATCATGACCAAGCGCCTGTCCGCGCTGATCGCCTTGATCATCGTGCCGATCCTGTTCGCGCTGTTCGGCGGTTTCGCACCGAAGATCGGCCCGATGATGCTCGAAGGCATCACCAAGCTTGCGCCGACTGGCGTGATGCTGATGTTCGCCATTCTCTATTTTGCCTTGATGATCGACTCCGGCCTGTTCGACCCGGCCGTGCGCAAGATCCTCAAGATGGTCAAGGGCGACCCGCTCAAGGTGTCGGTCGGCACCGCGGTACTGGCCCTGGTGGTCTCTCTGGACGGTGACGGTGCCACCACCTACATGATCTGCGTCGCGGCCATGCTGCCGCTGTACCAGCGCATCGGCATGAGCCCAAGGATCATGGCCGGCCTGATCATTCTCGCCGGTGGCGTCATGAACATGACCCCCTGGGGCGGCCCGACGGCACGCGCCGCCAGTGCGCTGCATGTAGACCCGTCGGACATCTTCGTACCGATGATCCCGGCCATGGCCGCCGGTGTGGTGGCGATCCTGGTGATTGCCTACATGTACGGCAAGCGCGAACGTGCGCGCCTGGGTGAATTGCACCTGCAGGGCGACGAGATCGACCACAGCGAAATCAGCGTGTCGCAATTCCCCGACGCTCGCCGTCCGAAACTGATCTGGTTCAACGGCGCCCTGACCCTGGCGTTGATGTGCACCCTGATTGCCGGCCTGTTGCCGCTGCCGGTGCTGTTCATGGTGGCGTTCAGTATCGCCATGATCGTCAACTACCCATGCCTGCAGCAGCAGAAAGACCGCGTCGCGGCTCACGCCGGTAGCGTATTGGCGGTGGTGGGCTTGATCTTCGCCGCCGGTATCTTCACAGGCATCCTGTCGGGCACCGGCATGGTCGACGCCATGTCCAAGAGCCTGTTGGCGGTCATCCCAGAAGCGATGGGCCCTTACCTGGCGGTGATCACCGCGCTGGTTAGCATGCCGTTCACCTTCTTCATGTCCAACGATGCGTTCTACTACGGCGTACTGCCGGTACTGGCCGAAGCTGCCAGCCATTACGGCATCACCGCGGTGGAAATGGCGCGGGCGTCGATCGTCGGGCAACCCGTGCATTTGCTCAGCCCACTGGTACCCTCGACGTACTTGCTGGTTGCTCTGGCGGGTATCGAATTCGGCGATCACCAACGCTTCACACTCAAGTGGGCAGTGTTGGTGTGCCTGTGCATAATGTTCGCCGCATTGCTGATGGGGATTTTTCCGCTGTTCAGCACTCTATAATCGTACCGACTCACTCACCGCGCGGCGCTACAGCTTGCGCGGTTAACACTTGCTCAAAGGAATACACATGGAATGGCTGACCAATCCGGAAATCTGGATTGCCTTCTTCACCCTGACGGCCCTTGAGATCGTCCTGGGCATCGATAACATCATCATGATTTCGATCCTGGTCAGCCGCATGCCCAAGCATATGCAGGCACGCACTCGGATCTTCGGCCTGGCGTTGGCCATGGTCACGCGCATCCTGTTGCTGCTGTCGATCACCTGGGTCATGCAACTGACCGCCGACCTGTTCGTGGTGTTTGGCCAGGGCATCTCCGGTCGTGACCTGATCCTGTTCTTCGGTGGCCTGTTCCTGCTGTGGAAAAGCTCCCAGGAGATGTACCACGCGCTGGAAGGTGAAGATGAAACCCAAGACGAGCCCAAAGGCGCCGGTGGCAAGTTCATCTACACCATTATCCAGATCGCCATCATCGACATCGTGTTCTCCCTGGACTCGGTGATTACCGCCGTCGGCATGGTTTCCCACGTGCCGGTGATGGTTGCCGCCATCGTCGTTGCGGTATTGGTGATGATGCTGGCTGCCGGCACTATCAGCGAGTTCATCGACAAGCACCCGTCGCTGAAAATGCTGGCGCTGTCGTTCCTGCTGGTCGTGGGTACCGTGCTGATCGCTGAATCCTTCGACGTACACGTGCCAAAAGGCTACGTCTACTTCGCCATGGCGTTCTCGCTGGCGGTGGAAGCGGTGAACATCAAGATGCGTACCGCCATCGCGAAAAAGAAGAAACAGCAGGACCCAGTGAAACTGCGCAAGGACATTCCGGGTCAGTAAATTTGACCCGCGAGTGATCGTTCCCACGCTCCGCGTGGGAATGCCCTCTCGGACGCTCCGCGTCCGCAAAGTGACGCAGAGCGTCACAGGATGCGTTCCCACGCCGAGCGTGGGGAACGATCTTCATGACAGTTTTGTTTCAATCCCGAGTTTAGCTATGCGATGCTGGCGCAGAGCCCATTCGCCAACTACAGCTTAGGTACAAGACGTAGAGCGGCACGCGGTAACTTTCCTTCGCTCCTGCTGGAGCGCACCCACACGGGGGGCCGAGCATGCTGACCTTGCTCAATCTGCTTTCCGCCGTGACCCTGCTTATCTGGGGCACGCATATCGTCCGAACCGGCATCCTGCGGGTCTACGGTTCCAATTTGCGCCAAGTCATCGGGCAGAACATGTCCAAGCGCTGGCTGGCATTTGTCGCCGGTATCCTGGTGACGGCCATGGTGCAAAGCAGTAACGCCACCGCGATGCTGGTGACTTCGTTCGTCGGCCAGGGGCTGATGAGCCTCACGCCGGCCTTGGCCACCATGCTTGGCGCCGACGTCGGTACGGCCTTGATGGCGCGGGTGCTGACGTTCGATTTGTCCTGGCTGTCGCCGCTGCTGATATTCCTCGGGGTGATTTTCTTCCTGTCGCGCAAGCAGACGCGGGCAGGGCAGTTGGGCCGGGTCGGGATCGGCCTGGGCCTGATCATCCTCGCGCTGCAATTGATCGTCGAAGCCGCCGGGCCAATTACCCATGCCCAGGGCGTCAAAGTCATCTTCGCTTCGCTGACCGGCGATATCTTGCTGGACGCCCTGGTCGGCGCGCTGTTCGCCATGATTTCCTACTCCAGCCTTGCTGCGGTGTTGCTCACGGCCACACTGGCCGGTGCCGGCGTGATCGGCTTGCACGTGGCCATCGGCTTGGTGATCGGCGCCAACATCGGCAGCGGTGTACTGGCTTTTCTCAGCACCAGCATGCAAAACACTGCCGGTCGTCAAGTGGCCCTGGGCAGCCTGTTGTACAAATTGATCGGTCTGTTGCTGATCATTCCGGTGCTCGACCCGCTCGTAGGCTGGATGGACGGCCTGGACTACAGCGTCCAGGGCATGGTCATCACCTTCCACCTGCTCTACAACGTCAGCCGCTGCCTGATCCTGTTACCCACCATCGGGCCCATGGCACGCCTGTGCGAATGGCTGCTGCCGGAACGCCCCGAAACCAATGGCAAGGCCAAGCCACGCCATCTGGACCTGGCCTCATTGAATACCCCAAGCCTGGCCCTGGCGAACGCCGCCCGCGAAACCCTGCGCCTGGGTGACTTGATCGACAATATGCTCACTTCGATGCAGGAAGTGCTGCGCGGCAATCAAACCGCCGTTACCCAAGAAATGCGCAGCCTGAGCGATGATGTCGAAGCGCTCTACAGCGCGATCAAACTCTACCTGGCGCAAATGCCCCGTGAAGACCTGAGTGAACAGGACAACCGCCGCTGGGCCGAAATCATCGAGCTATCAATCAACTTGAAATTGGCCGGTGACCTGATCGAACGCATGCTGCGCAAAGTCCAGCAACAGAAGACTTCGCAACGCCGGCAATTTTCCGAAGTGGGCCTGGAGGAACTCAGTGGCCTGCACAGCCAGTTGATCGCCAACCTGCGCCTGGGCCTGTCGGTGTTTCTCAGCGGCGACCCGGAAAGCGCCCGCCAATTACTGCGCGAAAAGCGCCGCTTCCGCGCCCAGGAACGCCGCCTGGCCCACGCCCATGTCAGCCGCCTGCAGCGCAAGATCGTGCAGAGCCTGGAAACCAGTTCCCTGCACTTGGAACTGATTGCCGACATGAAACGCTTGAACTCGTTGTTTTGCAGCAGTGCTTATGTAGTGTTGGAAACGTCCGACACTGGCGCGCTCTCGGCTGAAAGTATTGCCGACATTACCCATTCGCCCTGAACGTACGCCCGCGAGCGAAGTCAGTAAACAGTGGACCTCATTCGCCAGGAAGCTTGTTATGCGTCGCCTGTTACTCGCCTGCCTGCTCTTGGGCTCGGTACACGCCTTTGCCTTTGACCGCCTGCAAGTCGAGGGCTACACCTTGCCCAACGGCCTGCAACTGCTGCTCAAACCGGGCACCGAGCGTGGGCATGTCGCTATTCGCCTGGTGGTTGGTGTGGGCCTGGACGACTTCGGTTGCGAAGAAAAAGAGCTGCCGCACTTGTTCGAGCACTTGCTGTTCAGCGGTATCGACGGCGGCGGCGAAGGCGACCTCGAAGACCGCATGCAAGCCCTGGGCGGCGAGTGGAACGCCTACACCAGCAACGCCGACACCACCTTCGTGATCGAGGCGCCCGCGCAGAACCAACGCAAGGTGCTGGACCTGCTGCTGGCAATCCTCACGCGCACGCAACTGACCGACGCCCATATCAATGCCGCCAAGCAAGTGGTGGAGCGAGAAGACGGTGGCCATTATTCACACTTGCAACGCCTGCTGGATCGCCAGGACCTCGGTCACAGCGCCAGCAACCAACTGGCCGTGGAGTTGGGCCTCAAGTGCGCCGAACGCGCCGAGGTCAGCCACCTCACCCGCGACCAGTTGGAGAAGCTGCGCAAAGAATGGTACGCGCCGAACAACATGACCCTGATCGTCGTCGGCGATCTCGACAAACTGCTGCCCGCCTACCTGGAACGCACCTATGGTCAACTCGACCCAGTGGAGCCGAGCGAACATCGCCCCCTCCCGGAAATCCAGCATACCGCCGCCGGCCACCGCGACCTGATCCGCGGCTGGGTGGGCGATGGCGCCAAGCTGCACTGGCTGCTCCCAGAGCCTGTGCTGGACGACCAGCATGATGAAACCTACAACCTGCTCAAGGACTACCTCGACTGGGCGCTTTACCGGCAACTGCGCCTCAAGCACGGTTTGTCCTACGGCCCGTGGGTGGAACGCGAAGTGCTCGGCGGCGTTGGGTTCCTCAGCCTGAATGCCGACCTTGAGCGAGAAAACCTCCCTGAAGCCGAGCAGGTCTTGCAAGGCCTCAAGGCGCAGTTGCTCAAGGATGGCCTCGACCCAACGGTATTCACACGCCTGCAACAAGCCGCCATTGCCCGCCAAGCCTGGGCAGTGCAAGGCAACAGCGCACTGGCCGACTATTACTGGAGTGCGGCCGGCGACTACTCCAATGGACGTTTCAGCGACCCGGTCAAACGCATCAAGGCCGTGAGCCTGGCGCAAACCAACCAGGCCATGCGCGAAGCGTTCCAGCAGCCGGGCTACTGGCGCATCGAAAAACCGCTGTTGAGTTATGACGCCTTGACCTGGATCGGTGCGGGCGTACTGGGCCTGATCATCCTTGGTTTGATCGGCCTGAGGCTTTATCGCAAACCTGTTGAGTAATGAGGCGCAGAATATCGGGCCAAGGCGTTATTCTGTCTGAGATTTTTCCCACAACCAGTGAACCGCCCATGCCGAACTTGCCGCCCCTCATCCAGCGCGTTATAGAACTGATCAAGCGCTACCCAGGGGTGATCGCACTCGGCGGTTTCATCTCGGGGGTGGGCAGCTTCATCCTGGTAGACCGCCAGCAGGGCATGGCCAGCTGGATTGCGGTGATCATGCTGGTGAGCTGGTTGTGGCTGATGCTGGAGAACAGTTTTACGCAACTGTTCACCAAGGTCTTCAAACGCGAGATCCCTGAACCGCTGCTGCGCTACGCCACCCAGATGATCCACCAGGAAAGTCTGTTTTTCGTCCTGCCGTTCTTTTTCGTCACCACCGCCTGGAACAGCGGCCAATCGCTGTTCACTGGCCTGCTGGGTGCGGCGGCGCTGGTGTCGATCATCGACCCGCTGTATTACAAATGGCTGGCGCCCAAACGCTCGCTGTTCCTGGCCCTGCACACCCTGACCCTATTCGCCGCGTTGCTGACCGCGCTGCCGATCATCATGCACCTGACCACCGCCCAGAGTTACAAACTGGCGTTGGGCGTGGCCATGGTCCTGTCGATCCCGAGCCTGGCCGTCAGCCTGCCGCTGCGTAGCCTCAAGGGCTGGGCGATGCTGCTGGGGGTAACGGCCGCCATCGGCTGCGCCGGCTGGTTCCTGCGCAGCTGGGTACCGCCCGCCACCCTGTGGATGACCGAAGTCGCCATCAGCACCCAACTGCAAGACCGCACGCCGGGCGACGACCTCAAGCAAGTCACCGCCGCCCAATTGCGCAGTGGTGGGCTGTATGCGTACACCGCGATCAACGCGCCACGCGGGCTGGATGAGCGGATCTACCATGTATGGAAATTCAACGGCCAGGAAGTCGACCGCATTGCCCTGGACATCCATGGTGGGCGCAAGGAGGGCTATCGCGCCTGGACCCACAAGCAGAATTTCCCGGGTGACGCCGTGGGGCGCTGGCAAGTGCAGGTGCTCACCGAAGACGGCCAGGTCATCGGCGTTCTGCGCTTCAAGGTGATAGACACAGCACAAGCGGACAACCCAAAGTAAGCCGGATCGTGCTATTACGTAGCAATTGTGGATAGCCAAACAAGCTCGGAGCTTATGACCACTCGCACGACGGCCGGCGCGGCCCATCTTGATACGTCCAGCACCCCGCCTTCGCTACGGATTACCGGCGACTGGACGCTGGCCCACTACGCACACCTGAAGAAGCTGTCGGCCACACTCGACGGCCAATACGACGCCGGCGCCCGGATTGACCTCAACGGTCTCGGTGCGCTGGATACCGCCGGCGCCTCGCTGCTGGTGGAGCTGCTGGGTCCTGCACGCATCGAACATTCTGCCGAACAAACTGACTGCACCCTGGCAGCCGCCGACCGTGCCCTGCTCAAGACCGTCTACCGCTCCCTGAATGACTTTTGCGTACCGATCAAAGAGCCGGAAGAGGCCGCCGGCATTCAAGTGTTGGCTCGCATCGGCCGCGCAGTAGACACGGTCTGGCAAGACGCAATGAAGCTGTTGGGCTTTATCGGCCTGATCCTCGAAACCTTCGCCCGCGGTATTTGGCGGCCCAAGCGCTGGCGCCTGACGCCCATGGTCGCCCACATCGAACAGACGGGCCTGGATGCGGCGCCTATCGTCGCACTGCTGACCTTTCTGGTCGGCGCCGTCGTGGCCTTCCTTGGCGCCACCGTGCTCAAGAGCTTCGGCGCGACGATCTTTACCGTGGACCTGGTGGCCTTCTCCTTCCTGCGTGAATTCGGCGTGTTGCTCACCGCAATCCTCATCGCCGGCCGTACCGCCAGTGCATTCACCGCGCAAATCGGCTCCATGAAAGCCAACGAAGAAATCGACGCCATCCGTACCCTGGGCCTGGACCCCATGGAGCTGTTGGTATTGCCGCGCGTGCTGGCGCTACTGGTGGCGTTGCCGATGCTGACCTTCCTGGCGATGCTCTCGGGGATCGTCGGCGGTGGCGTGGTGTGTGCGGTGGCCCTGGATATTTCGCCGGCGATGTTTCTTTCGCTGCTGCAATCGGACATTGGCGTGCAGCACTTTCTGGTGGGCATGGTGAAGGCGCCGATCTTTGCCTTTTTGATCGCGGCCATTGGCTGCCTGGAAGGTTTCAAAGTCAGCGGCAGTGCCGAGTCAGTCGGCGCGCACACCACATCGAGCGTGGTGCAATCGATCTTTGTAGTGATCGTGCTGGATGCGGTCGCGGCGATGTTTTTCATGGAGATGGGCTGGTGAGTCGTCTACACCGTGCGCCCACTGAGGCGGTGATTGAAGTGCGTGGCTTGTGCAATCGCTTTGGCAGCCAAAGCGTGCATGAGAACCTCGACCTGGATTTGTACAAAGGCGAGATCCTGGCGGTGGTGGGGGGCTCTGGCAGCGGTAAATCCGTGTTGTTGCGCAGCATCGTTGGCCTGCGGCGCCCCAGCGAAGGCGAAGTACGGGTGTTCGGCAAAAACCTGCCGAGCCTGCCTGAACATGAACGCTCACTGGTAGAACGCCGCTTTGGCGTACTGTTCCAGAAGGGCGCGCTGTTTTCCTCGCTGACGGTGACCGAGAACGTGGCTCTGCCATTGATCGAGCACGCCGGCCTCAGCCGCGCCGATGCCGAGCACTTGGCGGCGGTCAAGCTGGCCCTGGCGGGGTTGCCGCTGTCGGCGGCCGACAAATACCCGGCCTCGTTATCCGGCGGCATGATCAAACGTGCCGCCCTGGCCCGCGCACTGGCCTTGGACCCGGACATCCTGTTCCTGGACGAACCCACCGCCGGTCTCGACCCCATTGGCGCGGCGCAATTCGACCAACTGATCCTCACCCTGCGCGATGCGTTGGGCTTGAGTGTGTTCCTGGTCACCCACGACCTCGACACGCTGTACACCATCACCGACCGTGTGGCGGTGCTGGCGCAGAAGAAAGTGCTGGTGGCCGACGCCATCGATGTCGTTTCGGAAACGGACGACGCCTGGATTCACGAATATTTCCACGGCCCCCGGGGCCGCGCGGCATTGGATGCCGCTCAATCGCTCAACGAGGTATGACATGGAAACCCGAGCCCATCATGTGATGATCGGACTGTTCAGCGTAATTGTGGTGGTCGGCGCGATGCTGTTTGGCCTGTGGCTGGCCAAGTCCAGCGTCGATACCGCCTTCCAGGATTACGAAGTGATCTTCAACGAAGCGGTCAGCGGCCTGTCCCAGGGCAGTGCGGTTCAGTACAGCGGCATCAAGGTGGGCGACGTGATCAGCCTGCGTCTGGACCCCAAAGACCCACGCCGCGTCCTGGCGCGCATCCGCCTGGCCGGGCAAACGCCAATCAAGGAAGACACCCAGGCCAAACTGGCCCTGACCGGTATCACCGGCACCTCGATCATCCAGCTCAGTGGGGGCACCCCGCAGAGCCCGGAGCTCAAGGGCAAGGACGGCAACCTGCCGGAAATCATCGCGTCGCCATCGCCTATCGCACGCCTGCTCAATAACAGCAACGACCTGATGACCAGCGTCAACCTGCTGCTGCACAACGCCAACCACCTGTTCTCGCGGGAAAACGTCGAACGCCTGAGCAACACCTTGGATAACCTGCAACAAACCACCGGCGCCATTGCCGAGCAACGCGGCGACATCAAGGTGGTGATGCAGCAATTGATGCAGGTGAGCAAACAGGCGGGCGCGGCGCTGGAGCAAACCACCGTGCTGATGCGCAGCGCCAATGGTTTGCTCAGTGAACAAGGCAAGCAAGCCTTCGGGAGCGCCGAGCAGGCGATGAAATCCCTGGAGCAAAGCACCGCCACCATCAATACCTTGCTGACCAATAACCAGGACTCGGTGAACAGCGGCATGCAGGGCCTTAACGAGCTGGCGCCAGCCGTGCGCGAGCTGCGTGAAACCCTCGGCTCGCTGCGCGCCATCTCTCGCCGCCTGGAAGCCAACCCCAGCGGTTACCTGCTGGGCAGTGACAAGAACAAGGAGTTCACGCCATGAAGCGTGCTTACCACATGATCGTCCCAATGGCCCTGGCACTGGTCAGCGCGTGCTCGATCTTGCCCAAGCCGGACCCATCGGACGTGTACCGCCTGGCGTCCGCCCAACCGGCCAGCCAAGGCACGCCGGTGAGTTGGTCGCTGCGCGTGACCAAGCCGCAGACCAGCGAGTTTCTCGATAGCCCGCGCATCGCCGTAGTGCCAGATGGCAACTTGATCAGCAACTACGCGAATTCACGCTGGAGCGACCCGGCGCCGGTGCTGCTGCGTAATCGCCTGCTGGATGGCTTCCAGCGCGACGGGCGCGTGACGTTGTTGAGTACCGACGAGACCAACCTGCAAGCCGACTATGAACTGGGCGGGCAGTTGCAGGCGTTTCAGAGTGAGTATCGAGGCAAAGCGGTGGAGGTGGTGATTCGCCTCGACGCGCGATTGGTGCGTGGGCGTGATCAAAGGATTATCGCCAGCCGCCGGTTTGAAGTGAGGCAGCCAGTGAGTGACGCCAAGGTGCCAGCGGTGGTGGCTGCTTTTGGCCAGGCTGGGGATCAGCTGAATAAGCAGGTGGTGGATTGGGTAGTCAGCCAGGGCAATACCGCTCTGAAACCTTGAAGGCCTCATCGCAGGCAAGCCAGCTCCCACATTTTACTGCGTTCACACATCAAACTGTGGGAGCTGGCTTGCCTGCGATAACGATTGTGGCCTTAACCAAAAAACCAGTAGCACACCGAAATAGCCGCGACCACACCAGCAAACTCCGCGAACAACGCACACCCCACCGCATGCCGCGCCCGCTGGATGCCTACCGAGCCGAAGTACACGGCCAGCACATAAAACGTGGTTTCCGTACTGCCCTGAATCGTCGCCGCCACCAACGCCGGGAAGCTGTCAACACCCTGGGTCTGCATGGTCTCGATCAGCATCGCCCGCGCCGCGCTGCCGGAGAACGGCTTGACCATCGCGGTCGGCAGCGCGTCGACAAAGCGCGTATCCAGGCCAGTCCAGGCAACCACATGGCGAATCCCTTCCAGGCCGAACTCCAAGGCGCCCGAGGCACGCAACACGCCAACCGCACACAGCATCGCCACCAGATAGGGCAACAGGTTCTTGGCTACGTCGAAGCCTTCCTTGGCGCCTTCGACAAAGGCCTCGTACACCTTGACCTTGCGCAACGCGCCGATCACTAGGAACAGCATGATCAAGCCAAACAGTGTGAGGTTGCCCAGGATCGACGACAAACCGGCCAGCGCTGTGGCAGACAGGGTCGCCAGCAGCGCCATGAAGCCACCAAGCATCAACGCGCCGGGGACCAGATAGGCCAGCACCACAGGGTCCCACAGCCGCAGACGCTGCATCACCGCCACCGACAGCAGGCCCACCAGGGTTGAGGCGCTGGTGGCCAGCAGGATCGGCAGGAACACCAGCGTCGGGTCCGCGGCGCCTTGCTGAGCGCGGTACATGAAAATGGTCACCGGCAACAGCGTCAGCGAGGACGCGTTGAGCACCAGGAACAGGATCTGAGCGTTGGTCGCCGTATTGGGGATGGGGTTGAGCTCTTGCAGCGCCTTCATGGCTTTCAGGCCGATGGGCGTGGCGGCGTTGTCCAGGCCCAGGCCGTTGGCGGCAAAGTTGAGGGTGATCAAACCGATCGCGGGGTGCCCGGCGGGCACTTCCGGCATCAGGCGGCGAAACAGCGGGCCGAGGGCCTTGGCCAGCCAATCGACGATCCCGGCTTTTTCGGCAATTCGCAGAAAGCCCAGCCATAACGTCAGGGTACCGAACAGCAGCACCATGACTTCCACCGACAATTTGGCCATGGCGAAAATGCTTTCGACCATCGCCGCGAAGATCCCGGCGTTACCGCCCACCAGCCATTGCGCCAGTGCTGACACCATTGCCACGACAAAGAAGCCAAGCCACAGGCCATTGAGCATCAGATAAGTCCCCCGAAAGATGGGGCGAATGATAACGGGGCTGGCAGAAACGACAAACCCCGGAAATTTCCGGGGTTTGTTTTCGATCAATCTGCAATCAGCTACGGGTGGCTTGTGCCGTAGGCAGGGCTTCCTTGCTGCGCCAGTGCGGCAGGGAATTCCAGTAGCGCTCGCCCTTGGCGTCGTCGTACATGCCTTCCCAACGGGAGATAACCAGTACGGCTAAGGCATTGCCGATCACGTTCAGGGCGGTACGCGCCATGTCCATCACACGGTCGACACCGGCGATAAACGCCAAGCCTTCCAGTGGGATGCCCACGCTGCCCAGCGTCGCCAACAACACCACGAAGGACACGCCCGGCACGCCGGCGATACCTTTGGAGGTCACCATCAGGGTCAGTACCAGCATCAGTTGCTGGCCGATCGACAGGTCGATGCCATACAGCTGGGCAATGAAGATGGCCGCGATGCTCTGGTACAGGGTCGAACCGTCGAGGTTGAACGAATAGCCGGTCGGCACCACGAAGCTGCAGATCGCTTTCGGCGCGCCGTAGGCTTCCATCTTCTCGATCACACGCGGCAGCACGGTTTCGGAGCTGGCGGTGGAGTAAGCCAATACCAACTCATCTTTGAAGATGCGGATCAGCTTGAGGATCGAGAAGCCAAACAGGCGTGCGATCAAACCCAGGACCGCGAAGGCGAAGAACAGGATCGCGACGTAAACCAGGATCACCAGCTTGGCCAGCGGCAGCAGCGAGGCGAAGCCGAAGTTGGCGACCGTCACCGCGATCAGTGCAAATACACCGATAGGGGCGTACTTCATGATCATGTGGGTGACTTTGAACATGCTCTCGGACACGCCCTGGAACATGGTCACCAGCGGTTCGCGCAGTTCAGGCTTGAGGCTCGACAGGCCCAGGCCGAACAACACCGAGAAGAAGATGATCGGCAGCATCTCGCCTCGGGCGACTGCGGCGAAGATGTTCGAGGGGATCAGGTTGAGGATGGTCTCGATGAACGCATGTTCATGCTGCACTTCGGCGGCAGTCGCCTGGTACTTGGAGATATCGACGGTACCCAGGGTACTCATGTCGATGCCAGCGCCTGGGTGGAACAGGTTGGCGAGCAACAGGCCCACCACGATGGCGATGGTGGTGACGATTTCGAAGTAGAGGATGGTTTTGACGCCGATACGACCGAGCTTTTTCGCGTCGCCGACACCGGCAATACCGACGATCAGCGAAGAAATCACAATCGGGATCACGATCATCTTGATCAGGCGGATAAAGATATCGCCCGCCGGCTGCAACACATTGCTGATCCACCAGGCCTTTTCAGCACTGAAATGGTTGAGCACGGCACCGATTGCAATGCCCAGTACCAAACCGATGAGGATCTGCCAGGCGAGGCTTAGCTTTGCCTTCTTCATGTCATTACCCTTGCTTCAAGTGGACTTACGGCAAATGCGCCAGCTGCAACGCTCGAAAGCGAAAAAGTGTGTGCATCTGCCTCCATGGAAGGTCACCGCAGCGTGGCCGAAATGGCTTACTGGCAGGCGAAAAAAGGCGCAACTATTCCCATGCAAGGGAGCGACGTCTAATGCCGTAAACGCCTACCCTATGCCGAATCGGCATGGCTTTTTTTGAAAATATTTGTCCAAACGGTCAGTTCGTATCCGCCATTCGAGCGGGTGAATATGCCGTTAAGCAGCCAAATCAGGCTCGCGCAGAGATACTGGACGACTTCGATTGGCTGGCAGAAATGTCTGAGAAATCCATTACCTAGGATCGGAAAGATCCTATAGCGCGATTGAAAAATTCTCGATAGATGGTCACGCCGACATACCCGGTAATGGTTGGCCAGACGCAAAAAACAAAACTGCCGCTATAGGCGGCATGAAACGCGGGAATGAGAGTCGTAAGCCCGCCGCAAGTTCAGCAAGCTTGAGGTCTTGTGAACTTGCGTCGCAGCTTTTCGCCTGACCCGGCCCTTGCGCAGGTACTCCCTGTACCCGTAGGTCACGCCGATCCTGATCGATCAGAGCAACCCGGCCCCCTGGTCATGCATCACTCAAGGAGCGATGCAAACAGAAAGAAGCACAAGGGCTTCCTTCTATGGACGCCGGCTCCGTCAGACGGAACCTAGTACCAATTCGGATCTTTCTTGAGCTGTTCCATCAGCAGCTTTTGCATACCCTCGTCCGGCTTACCGAGGAAACGGTAATCGGCGTGCCGTGTCGGGGACTTGTCCGCTGGCAAACCCGCCGGGACTTCCACCAACATGGCGTAGGCATCTTCCTTGTCGAGGCTGAAGGCAACGATCAGGCGCTTGTTCAGGCAGGTGTCTGCGGTTTCGCAAAGCGGCCCGACCAAGTACTTGTCGCCATCTTCCTCAACGGCATTCATTTGCTCGGCCGTGCCCGACAGGTTCATCACCCATTCGGGCAGGCGTTCCTCTTTCTTCACCACGTCTTGCCAGGTTTCACGGTACTGCGGATCCGCGCTGAGCAATTCGTTAGCCCGGGACTGGCCGTCGTTGGCGGCCATGGCCAGGCCGCTGCCGCCCAACAGCAGGGCGGCAGCAAGGGCTTTAAAAGGCAGGCTGACCATATTCAACCTCGGCCTTTGCGACCAAAGAAGAACGAAGCGATAAACATCACCAGGAAGACCACAAACAGGATCTTGGCGATGCCGGTGGCGGTGCCAGCGATACCACCGAAGCCCAGGACTGCGGCCACAATGGCGATGATCAGAAATGTGATTGCCCAACTCAACATGGTGATTCTCCTTATGCTTCTATAGGGGTAACAGCGGTGATGCCGTGCAGCCGCTCAACACGAGCGACGTTTTTTGCCTAGAACACCCAACGGTCATGGGTCGGCAGTTCGTCCAGAGTGGAACCCTGGTCTACCAGGCTCAATTGCGGGGCAGTCACATCGGCGCTGGCGCTGCCAATGGAACGAAAATGGGTCTGGGTCATGACAGGACGTTCAAATTGCGGGGCTGGCTGCGCACGCTCCTGCCAATGCTGCAACTGCTGGCCGGCAATCAACGTGACCATCAAGGCCAGGCTGGCGAACAGGCCCTGCTGCAAGCGCAGCGGCGATACACGCAATTGGCTGAGGCTTTGGCGAGTCATGCTGCATTACTCCCGCATTCTGATTATTCGTTCATGACGCTCTTGGGGGAGATATTGCAGAGTGCATGCCAGCTTTATTGCAAAATAAAACACAATAAAATCAAGCATTTACACTTGCTCGATAGATTCGTCGCCTAGCATCCTGCACGATGCCTCCTTGCAGGCCGTGCGAAATGCACGATGGTCGGGGGTCGGAACCAGACACCCAGCGCACACATCGAAGGATCGAAGGGTGAAAGGAAGGGAAAATGCCTTCAGACGTCGTCTGTAGGAAGGCGCGCAGATAGCTGCACGAAGAAGCCTTTTATGAATCAGAATAAACCATGCAACTTGCCCGATTATTCCGGGACTAAACACCATCACATTTATAGTTAAGGAGTGCGGGACAGATGGATTCAGCCAAGGAACTTCAAGGCCGCATTCTTTTAGTGGATGACGAATCCGCGATCCTGCGCACCTTCCGCTATTGCCTGGAAGATGAGGGCTACACCGTCGCCACCGCGAACAGCGCCGCCCAGGCCGATGCCCTGATGCAGCGTCAGGTGTTCGACCTGTGCTTCCTCGACCTGCGCCTGGGCGAGGACAATGGCCTGGACGTGCTGGCCCAGATGCGCGTGCAGGCTCCGTGGATGCGCGTGGTGATTGTGACCGCCCATTCGGCCGTGGATACCGCCGTGGACGCCATCCAGGCTGGCGCCGCCGACTACCTGGTCAAACCTTGCAGCCCCGACCAACTGCGCCTGGCCACGGCCAAGCAACTGGAGGTGCGTCAGCTCTCTGCGCGGCTGGAAGCGCTGGAAGGCGAGGTGCGCCAGCCCAAAGACGGCCTGGACTCCCATAGCCCGGCCATGATGGTGGTGTTGGAAACCGCGCGGCAGGTGGCCGGGACGGACGCCAATATCTTGATTCTCGGCGAGTCCGGCACCGGTAAAGGTGAGTTGGCCCGGGCGATACACGGCTGGAGCAAACGCTCGAAGAAGTCCTGCGTGACCATCAACTGCCCGTCACTGACCGCCGAACTGATGGAAAGCGAACTGTTCGGCCATAGCCGCGGCGCATTCACCGGCGCCAGTGAAAGCACCCTGGGCCGAGTGAACCAGGCGGACGGCGGTACGCTGTTTCTCGACGAGATCGGCGATTTCCCCCTCACGTTGCAACCCAAGTTGCTGCGGTTTATCCAAGACAAAGAGTATGAGCGCGTGGGCGACCCGGTCACCCGCCGCGCTGACGTGCGCATCCTCGCAGCCACCAACCTGAACCTGGAAGACATGGTGCGCGATGGCCGTTTCCGTGAAGACTTGCTCTACCGTCTGAATGTCATCACCTTGCACTTGCCCCCGCTGCGCGAACGCAGTGAAGACATCCTGACCCTGGCTGACCGCTTCCTTGCCCGCTTCGTCAAGGAATACGCACGCCCGGCGCGCGGCTTCAGCGATAATGCCCGCGAAGCGCTACTGAACTACCGCTGGCCCGGCAATATTCGTGAACTGCGCAACGTAGTGGAACGCGCCAGCATCATCTGCCCCCAGGAGAAGGTTGAGATCAGCCACCTAGGGATGGCCGAGCAACCGGCCAACAATGCACCGCGTATCGGGTCGGCTTTGAGCCTTGACGAGCTGGAGAAAGCCCATATCGGCGCCGTACTTGCGACCAGCGACACACTGGACCAAGCGGCCCGCACACTCGGCATCGATGCGTCGACGCTGTACCGCAAACGCAAGCAGTACAACCTTTGAACAGGACCTTATGAAGCTCGCGATGAAACTGCGCACCCGGTTATTCCTGAGCATCTCAGCCTTGATTACCGTGGCTTTGCTGGGGTTGGTCCTGGGCTTGGTCAGCGTCATGCAAATGGCCAAGACCCAGGAATCGCTGATCCGCAGTAATTTCATCACCCTGGACCTGGGGCTCAAATTGCGTCAGAGCCTGGGCGACCAGTTGATCATGATGCTGGAAAAGCGTCCCGACCCAGACGCCCTGCAAGCCTCCAAGCAGCATTATTTCGATCTGTTGGACCAGGGCATCGCCCATGAGCAGGTCGACGGCAAAAACCATGGTTTCAGCCAGGCACGCTCGGATTACCAGAATCTGCTCAAGGCGTTTGACCAATCCCAGCAGACATCACCGCCTGCGGGCAGCAAGGAAAAGCTCACCGAGACCTTCAACATACTGCGCAACGGCTTGATCGCCGACCACAAGCGGGCCCTGGAAAATATCAGTACCAGTGAACATAAATCCCGTGAGCGCGCCCTGTTGATAGCGGGCCTGCTCGGGCTGGTAGGGCTCGCGGTGCTGATCATCGGTTTCGTCACGGCCCATGGCATCGCCCGGCGTTTCGGTGGTCCCATCGAAGCCTTGGCCAAGGCCGCCGACAAGATCGGGCAGGGTGACTTTGAAGTCACGCTGCCGATCTCCTCCGCAGCGGAAATGAACCTGTTGACCCGACGTTTCGGCATCATGGCCGAAGCGTTGCGCCAACATCAGGCCACTAACATCGATGAGCTGCTGGCCGGCCAACAGCGCCTGCAAGCGGTGCTCGACAGTATCGACGACGGCCTGTTGATGATTGATCGCCAAGGCTGCCTGGAGCACCTCAACCCTGTAGCGCAGCGCCAATTGGGCTGGGATGAGGAGCGGCTGGGTCAAGGCCTTGGTGAAGCCATGGGTCGTGCGGAAATGGATGAACAGCTGCAACTGGTGCTGCGCGGCGGCAACCTGGAGCGGGCCCCGGACGATCTGGAGGTGGAAGTCGAGGGTGAGTTGCGCCTGCTGACCTACAGCCTGACCCCGGTTAGCCATACACAGGGGCACATTCTCGGGGCCGTGATGGTGCTGCATGATGTGACTGAACAGCGCGCCTTCGAACGGGTGCGCAGCGAGTTCGTGTTGCGCGCCTCCCATGAGCTGCGCACGCCGGTTACCGGCATGCACATGGCCTTCGGCTTGTTCCGTGAGCGGGCCAAGTTCCCACCGGACTCCCGCGAGGCGGACCTGCTGGATACGGTGAATGAAGAAATGCAGCGCCTGATGCAGTTGATCAACGACCTGCTCAACTTCTCGCGCTACCAGAACGGCCTGCAGAAACTCACCCTGGGCACGTGCGATGTCACCGACTTGCTGGAGCACGCACGGGCTCGGTTTGCTGAGCCTGCGAACGCCCAGCACATTGAGTTGCTGGTAGAAGCTCAACCTGAGTTGCCAAGGCTGTATGCCGACCAAGTGCAACTGGAGCGGGTGCTCGACAACCTGTTGGGCAATGCCCTGCGCCACACCGCCGAAGGCGGGCAGATTCGCCTGCAGGCACGACGGCATGGTGAGCGGGTGATTATCAGCGTCGAGGACAACGGCGAAGGCATTGCCTACGGCCAGCAAGGGCGGATCTTCGAACCCTTTGTACAGGTGGGCCGCAAGAAGGGCGGTGCGGGCCTGGGCTTGGCACTGTGCAAGGAAATCGTGCAATTGCACGGCGGCCGCATGGGTGTGTACTCACGACCGGGGCAGGGTACGCAGTTCTATATGGCATTGCCCCTGTAGGAGCGAGAACCCTATAGCGAGCAAGCTTGCTTGCGCTGGGGTGCGAAGCGCCCCTCAAAAAAGCCGGCTCCAGCTTCGCTGTCGAACGGGAGCAAGCTCCCTCGCCACAGCAAGCTCGCTCCAACATTGTTACACCATCAGCGGTGATTCAAGGCCTTCAGGATCGCGGCGCTTTCAGCGTCTGGGGTGCCGTCAAACAATGACGGGCGAAAGCGCATCTGGAACGCAGCGATGACGTGCCTTGTGGCCACATCCAGCTCACCGGTCTGCGGCGTCTGGTAGCCCAGGCGCGCCAGCTCTTCCTGGAACCAGGTAATGCTCGGCAACTGCGCGGCGTACTGCACCTGGAACCGGGCCACTGCCTGGGCATCCGGCCACACGGCCAGACCTTCTGCCGCCAAGCGTTTCCAAGGGAGCAACGGGCCTGGGTCCAGCTTGCGCAGTGGGGCAATGTCGCTGTGCCCGATGATGTTCTTGGGGTCGATGCCATTGCGCTTGCTGATGTCCTTGAGCAGGACGATCAGCGACTGCACCTGCGCTTCGGAATACGGGTACCACACACGCCCCGTCGGCGTATCACTGAACCCTGGGTTGACGATCTCTATGCCGATGGAGCTGGAGTTGAGCCAGGTGCGCCCCATCCACTCGCTTTCCCCCGCGTGCCAGGCGCGCTGGCTTTCATCCACCAGCTTGTAGATGGTGCCGGAGGCGTCGTCGCCGATCAGGTAATGGCTGCTGACCTGGCCATGGGTCAACAGCGCCAGGGAACGTTCAAGGTTGGTCGAGGTGTAATGCACCACAACGAACTGCACGCGGTTGTCGTGGTTGACCGAAGGATGGCTGGTGTTCAGGCGCGGGCCGCTGGCGCAGCCGGCGAGCAGAAGAAACGCTAAAGCGATATACAAGGATTTCATGGCGAGAGGCATTACACTGAAAGACGATAATGCAACAGTGTAACGTAAGGTTCATGGCTAGGCGGTCAAATCACAAAATGGAACATCTTTTATGCCGCCTGCACCTGATTACGTCCCGCAGCCTTTGCCCTGTAGAGCGCCTCGTCGGCACGCTTGAGCGCTAGGTCACTGCGCTCGCCGGCCTGAAACTGCGCCACGCCCATGGACACCGTGATCGTTACCGGTTCACCTTTGAAGTGGAACGGGCACGCTGCAATGGCCTCACGCAATAGTTCACCCACGGCCAACGCATCCGCCAAAGCTGAGTCGGGCATTAGCAGCACAAACTCTTCACCCCCGAAACGCGCGATGAAGTCAGTCGGCCGCAGGCGTTTGCTCAGCACATTGGCGATGATCTTCAAGACTTTGTCCCCTGCCAGGTGACCGTAGCCGTCGTTGATGCGCTTGAAGTGGTCCAGGTCGAGCATGGCCAGCGACAGGCTGTTACCCCGCTGATGCCAGGCATTGACCTCGTAATCGAGGCGTTCGCTCCACGCCGCACGGTTGGGCAACCCGGTGAGCGGATCGAGCAAGGCCTTCTGGCGTTGTACCTCCAGGTGCTCGCGGTAGCCCTGGGCTTCCTGTTCCATATGGGCCACGCGTTCAGCCAGACCTTTGAGGCGTGCGGCCACTTCCTGTTCGCGCAGGTCACGCTGTTGCTGGTGTTCATCCATGGTACCGAGCAAGCCTTCAAGATGGCTTTCGAGCACCTGCTTGAGGCTGTCCAAGTCGGCGGCGTCCTGCACGCTGCTTTGCAGGCCGTCGACCTGCTCGCGAATCTGTGTGTCCAACTCCCGCGCGGCCAGGCTGCTGTCGGCGTGGCCCTCGCTGGCGACCTGCAGATGACCCTGGAATGCCTCGAGACGCTCGTTGAGCTGCTTGAGATAAGCCTCGAACTCATGCTGGCCACTGTCGGTGACCGCCAGCATCAGCACGGCCAGGTCATCCAGGATCGGCAGCAGTTCGTACCAATTCAAACCATGGGCGAGACGCTCACGCATTGCCTCGGCCTGGGGCTGGTGACGTTCGGGCAGGGAAAGATCGTCCAGCAGGCCAAGCAAAGTGCCTTCAATGTGCTTGGCCACCGAACTGTAGGATGGTTCAGGCGAATCGGGCAGGGCGTAGGTGCCGTCCGGTTGCAGTTCGTCGGGCTCGGGGCTTTCCAGCACGGGGGGCAGCGACAGGCTGCCGATGGTGGTCTCATTCGGCGTTTCGACTGGAGCCGGCGGCGGTTCGATAAAGGCAGCGAGTGCGCTTTCGTGAGCAGGCTCCGCAACCGGTGGCGCCTGCACGTCGGGCTCCGGTAATTGCGCAGGCGCAATCGACGGCAGCTCTGGAGCGTCGAATACCGGCGTTTCTCTGGCGACCTCTTGCCCTTCGGCCGCGGCAACAGGCGCAGCCTTCAAGGCCACGGGTGTGGGTGACAGCGGTGCAAAGGCACGCAAGGCTTGGGTCAGCTCTTCCGATTGCGCAGGTTCTTCCGGTTCGGGTGCGGGTTTGGGCGCTGCAGGCTTTGGCGCTGCCAATTGCATTGCCGGCAGTGGCTCAGCGTCAACCGGCAATGCTTCACTGGCGGCCTCCTTACTACCGAACAGGCGTTGCAACAGGCCCGGGCCTGGGCGTGCGGTATCGCCTTCAGGCTCCAGATTATTCAGCGCCTGCCCCTGCAGGCTGCTCAGCTCACTGAGTAGCAGGGGTATCTCCCGCGCTTGTGCCACGCGACCATCGAGTTGCTTGGCGAAGGTTTTCAGCGGGCGAGCCACCTCGCGGGGCAACGGCAGCTTTTGCAACTGGGTGACCAAGGCGGTGAGCGCGGTGCTGATCTGGTCGACACGGGTTTCGCGGCGCTGCTCCGAATCCAGCACGGCCTTTTCCAGGCGTGGCAGTAAAGCGGCGAGGGCAGCGTCCATGTCGTCCGTGCGCACGACATCGCGCATTTCCTTCATGCATTGATCGACGGCGCGGTCGGTGCCTTCAGCGGCCAGCGTGCTGCGCACCAGCCCGCGGCGCAGCAAATCGAGGCGGGCAGCCCAGCGGCGTTCGAGTTTGTCTTGTTGCTCGATGCTCTGGAGGTATTTCTCTTTCCAGCGCTGGGCGTCGTCGCTCATGCAAGGGGTCCGCGAGGGCCTGGGCTCAACGCGGGTAATGCATCAGCCGTGAGCGAACCCGGCAGACGAATCTCTACCGCGACCGGCAGGTGATCGGAAATGGGCTGCGCTAGCACCTGCACACTTTCCAGTGTGAGGCTTGGGCTGAGCAGGATATGGTCAAGACAGCGCTGCGGGCGCCAGCTGGGAAACGTGGCTTCGACTTGCGGGGCCAGTAACCCCAGGTCGCGCAGCGGAGAATTCTGCAGCAGGTCGTTGGCATGGGTGTTCATGTCACCCATGAGCACCTGGTGCTTGTAGTTACCAATCAATTCACGCACGTAGGCCAGTTGCAGGTTGCGCGTACGCCCCCCGAGGGCCAGGTGCATCATCACCACCACCAAGGCTTCCGGGCCTTCGCCAAAACGCACAAGGATCGCCCCGCGCCCTTTGGGGCCTGGCAAGGGATGATCTTCAATAGCCGTGGGTTTGAGGCGGCTGAGTACGCCATTGCTGTGCTGCGCCAGGCGCCCCAGGTTGCGGTTGAGTTGCTGATACCAGTACGGGAAGGCGCCCAGCTGAGCCAGGTGTTCCACCTGGTTGATATAGCCGGAGCGCAGGCTGCCGCCGTCGGCTTCCTGCAGGGCGACCAAGTCGAAGTCGCTGAGCAGGTCGCCGATTTTCTGCAGGTTACCGGTACGCCCCTTGTGGGGCAGCAGGTGCTGCCAGCCACGCGTAAGATAGTGCCGATACTTCTCGGTACTGTTGCCCACCTGGATATTGAAGCTGAGCAGGCGCAAGCGGCTGTCTGCCGGCAGGCCTGTGGACTCCAGATGATGCTCGTTGACCTGCGGTTCATGCAGGCCAACGACACGCTCGGTACCCCAGCGGCGCATGGCGAGCCCCTTACTTGGCAGCGCGTTCTTTGGCAATCAGTTGGTCGGCAACGTTCAGGGTCGCTTCAGGACCACCGGTGCTGCCCAGGTCGAAACGGTATTTGCCGTTGACGATCAGAGTTGGAACGCCTTGCACGCCGTACTTCTGCGCGAGTTCCTTGGCCTGTTTGATTTGGCCCTGGATAGCGAAGGAGTTAAAGGTCGCCAGGAACTTGTCCTTGTCGACACCTTGAGTAGCAACGAAGTCAGCCATTTCGTCCGGTTTGGTCAGGCGCTTGCCTTGTTTCTGGATCGCTTCGAAGACAGCGTTGTGGACCTTGTGCTCAACACCCATGGCTTCCAGCGTCAGGAACAGTTGGCCGTGGGCGTCCCATGGGCCACCGAACATGGCAGGAATGCGACGGAAGTTAACATCCTTGGGCAGCTTTTCAGCCCATGGGTTGATAGTCGGCTCGAAGGCGTAGCAATGCGGGCAGCCGTACCAGAACAGCTCCACCACCTCGATCTT
Source organism: Pseudomonas sp. PA-1-3F (assembly GCF_021609665.1). Classification (NCBI taxonomy): domain Bacteria; kingdom Pseudomonadati; phylum Pseudomonadota; class Gammaproteobacteria; order Pseudomonadales; family Pseudomonadaceae; genus Pseudomonas; species Pseudomonas sp. PA-1-3F. The sequence goes on from NZ_WJZD01000031.1 coordinate 35,887, forward strand.
GCCGGGTACCGCAACCGGAACCGGGTTAGCCAGTTCGACATAGGTTTTACCGGCTTCAAGCGGCACATCGGCAGCTTGAGCGGTCATGCCGAAGAGGCTGGCAGTGACGAGAGCGGCGCTGAGGATCAGATTACGCATGCTTTACTCCTGGACAAATAAAGTCGCCTCACGCGACCTTTGTTGTGACAGGTCTACGCGGACATGAGTTCGTTAGTGTAACGGCAGCGGCCACAAAAAAGGGCGGCCTGAGCCACCCTTTTTATGCTTGCATCGCGGGATTAATCGAGCGTTAACGCCCAGCCCCGTCAGTGCAGGCCCTGGATATAACTGGAGAGGGCTGCGATATCTTCGTCGCTCAGCTTGCGAGCGATAGTGCGCATGGTCATGGCGTCCCCATCGTTGGCCCGGCCGGCTTCTTCTTTGCGGAAGTCGGTCAACTGTTTGGCGATGTAGGTGGCATGCTGGCCGCTTAGGTGCGGGAAGCCTGCGGCAGCGTTGCCTGCGCCATTGGGCGAGTGGCAACCGGTGCAGGCGGGCAAGCCTTTTTCCAGGTTACCGCCACGGAACAACTGCTCTCCGCGGGCGACCAATTTAGGATCGGCAGCTCCCACGCTACCCTTCTGGCTGGCAAAATACGCCGCGAGGTCCGCCAGGTCCTGATCGTTGAGATTGGTCAGCAGGCCGGTCATTTCCAGCACCGTGCGCTTGCCGTCCTTGATGTCGTGCATCTGCTTGCTCAGGTAGCGTTCACCCTGGCCGGCCAGTTTGGGGAAGTTCGGCGCCGGGCTGTTACCATCCGGCCCGTGGCAGGCACCACACACGGCGGCCTTCGCTTGACCGGCAGTGGCATCACCTTTGACGGGGCCCTCTGCAGCGACGGCAGCGCCTGTGATGCCCAAGGTCAACAGCAGACTCACGATCAGTTTGTTCATCAGCTAATCCAACTACGGCTAAGGGTTTAAGAGTTATCTACCGGGTTTACTCACCATCAAATCAATGACGGCCTGGTAATCCTCAGTACTGCAGTCCATGCACAAACCACGCGGCGGCATTGCCTTGAAACCCTGGGTCACGCACTGCTTCAGCCTGACCATGCAAACTCGGTTGATCCTGTGTAGCCTGAGCGCCGTAAAGCGGAATCAGGGCAGCAGAAGCGAGCAACCGTCGATCCATACATCGACCTATTCAGGGTTTGAGAGCGTTTTGCGTTCTAATGCGCAATAAAGGTCTTTCGCTCCCGTGAACCTCATCCTTCGCTGGGACAAAGCACACACAAAATCTGCGGCATTATATACTGGCGCTACTGAAACGGAAACGACACCGCTTGCCGCACCCTTTCTCGGCACCGCCCACATCGGAAATCTCATGCAACTCAAGAACCCCATCCTCGGCCTGTGCCAACAGTCCACCTTCATGCTCAGCGCCGCCAAAGTGGACCAATGCCCCGATGACGAGGGCTTTGAAGTCGCCTTTGCCGGCCGTTCCAACGCCGGTAAATCCAGCGCACTGAACACCCTGACTCACGCCAGCCTGGCGCGCACCTCGAAAACCCCGGGCCGCACGCAACTACTCAATTTCTTCAAGCTAGACGATGATCGGCGTCTGGTCGACCTGCCGGGCTACGGTTATGCAAAAGTACCTATCCCGCTGAAGCTGCACTGGCAGCGTCACCTTGAGGCTTACCTGGGCGGTCGCGAGAGTTTGAAGGGTTTGATCCTGATGATGGACATACGCCATCCAATGACCGACTTCGACTTGCTGATGCTCGACTGGGCTGTCGCCAGCGGCATGCCGATGCACATTTTGCTGACCAAGGCCGACAAGCTCACCTACGGCGCAGCCAAGAACACCCTGCTCAAAGTGCAGTCCGAAATCCGTAAGGGCTGGGGCGATACCATCACGATTCAGCTGTTCTCCGCCCCCAAGCGCATGGGCCTTGAAGAGGCCTACACCGTACTGGCCGGCTGGATGGAATTGGCGGACAAGGGCGCAGAAATCGCCGAGTAACTTTTCTACGGGCAAAAAAAACCCCGGACTTCTTTTGGGGAGGGGAAGTTCGGGGTTCAAGTTCCGGACCGCTAGGGCGGGGTCTGGAATTATCTGCCAACACTTAACACAACATAGGAGCATTGAAGGGCTTCACCACCCATTCAGTAACTCTGAGTGGCAGTTCACAGGTTAAGTTCCGACAGGCTCAAAAAACTATTGGAAATAACTGACGACGGTTTCCGATCTAAACCGCTTCGCCACCACTGACGGTGATGGCAAAGCCGCGGAATCAGTGCGCCTCGTCCCAGTTATCGCCTACGCCTACGTCCACCACCAAAGGCACGTCCAACTGAGCCGCCGCGCTCATATGCTCGCGAATCTTCTCGCTGACCTGCGCGACCAGGTCTTCACGCACCTCCAGCACCAATTCGTCGTGCACTTGAAGGATGACCTTGGCATCCAGGCCCGACTCGGTCAGCCAGTTATCCACCTGCACCATGGCTTTCTTGATGATGTCCGCCGCCGTACCCTGCATCGGCGCGTTGATCGCTGTGCGCTCGGCCGCCGCGCGCTCCTGGGGCTTGTTGGAGTTGATATCCGGCAAGTACAGGCGCCGCCCGAAGAAGGTTTCGACATACCCCTGATCCGCCGCCTGGGCGCGGGTTCGCTCCATATATTCGCGCACCCCTGGATAGCGAGCGAAGTACACATCGATGTAAGCCTTGGCGGTCTTGGTATCGACGCCGATGTCCTTGCCCAGCTTCTGGGCGCCCATGCCGTAAATCAGGCCAAAGTTGATCGCCTTGGCGCTGCGGCGCTGGTTGGACGTGACCTCATTCAACTCGACCTTGAACACTTCGGCCGCCGTGGCCGTGTGCACGTCCAGGTCATTGCGGAAGGCGTTCATCAGGCCTTCGTCCTTGGACAAATGCGCCATGATCCGCAGCTCGATCTGCGAATAGTCCGCCGCCAGCAGTTTGTAGCCCTTGGGCGCGACAAACGCCTGGCGAATGCGCCGCCCCTCGGCGGTGCGCACCGGGATGTTCTGCAGGTTCGGATCGCTGGAGGACAAGCGCCCGGTCGCCGCGACGGCCTGGTGGTAAGACGTATGAATACGCCCGGTACGCGGGTTGATCTGTTCCGGCAGGCGGTCGGTATAGGTACTTTTGAGCTTGCTCATGCTGCGGTACTGCATCAGTACCTTGGGCAACGGAAAATCATCTTCGGCCAGTTTGGCCAACACTTCCTCAGCGGTGGATGCCTGGCCCTTGCCGGTTTTTTTCAGCACCGGCATGCCGAGCTTCTCGTACAGGATCGCCCCGAGCTGCTTGGGCGAGCCCAGGTTGAATTCTTCACCGGCGATCTCGTACGCCTGGCGCTCCAGCTCGACCATCTTGTTACCCAGCTCGATGCTCTGAATGCCGAGCAGGTCCTTGTCTACCAGTGCGCCCTGGCGCTCGATGCGTGCCAGCACCGGCACCAGCGGGATCTCGATGTCCGTCAGCACACTGGCCAGGCTCGGGATCGCCGCCAGTTGCGCGTACAAGTGCTGATGCAGGCGCAAGGTCACGTCGGCATCTTCGGCCGCATAGGGGCCGGCTTGCTCAAGGGCGATCTGATCGAACGTGAGTTGCTTGGCCCCTTTGCCGGCGATGTCCTGGAAGCTGACCGTGTCGTGGTCCAGGTACTTCTTCGCCAGACTGTCCATGTCGTGCCGCGTCGCGGTGGAATTGAGCACGTAGGATTCGAGCATGGTGTCGAAGGCGATGCCGCGCACGGTAATGCCCTGGGCAGGGTCGCCACCAATGGCGCAGTTGGCCAGGATGTTCATATCGAACTTGGCGTGCTGGCCCACCTTGAGTTTGGTCGGGTCTTCCAGCAGCGGTTTCAGGGCCAGCAGAACGGTGTCGCGGTCCAATTGATCCGGCGCGCCGATATAGGAATGGGTCAGCGGGATGTAGGCGGCTTCATGGGGCTGCACAGCAAACGAGACCCCGACCAATTGCGCCTGCTGGGCGTCGATGCCGGTGGTTTCGGTGTCGAAAGCAAACAACGGCGCATCGTGGAGTTTTTTCAGCCACACGTCGAAGGTGGCCTGATCCAGAATAGTGGTGTAAACCGCCTCGACCGGTACCGATATAACAGCCTCGACCGGCATTTCGGCGGCCGGCGCAACCTCGCTCGCCGATTTGAGCTCGACACGCTTGGCATCGCGCTGAATCTCGTCGTACCAGCTCTTGAACTCAAGCAGCGTGTACAGCTCCAGCAGCTTTTCGCGATCCGGTTCGATCAGGTGCAAATCATCCAACCCGATATCCAGCGGCACATCGATCTTGATCGTCGCCAACTGATAGGACAGGAATGCCATCTCCTTGTGCTCCTCCAGCTTGGCCGGCAGGGTCTTGGCCCCACGGATAGGCAGGGTCGGCACGATATCCAGCTGCTCATAAAGCTCTTTGAGGCCGCCATTGACTCCCACCAGCAAGCCGGAGGCGGTCTTGGGGCCAATGCCCGGAACGCCGGGAATGTTGTCGGACGAGTCACCCATCAACGCCAGATAGTCGATGATCTGCTCCGGAGCGACGCCGAATTTCTCCTTAACGCCCTCGATGTCCATCGAGCTACCGGTCATGGTGTTGACCAAGGTAATGTGGCCGTCCACCAGCTGCGCCATGTCTTTGTCACCGGTCGAGATCACCACCGGGCGGCTGGCGGCCGCGCTGCTGCGGGCCAGGGTGCCAATCACGTCATCGGCCTCGACGCCCTCGACGCACAGCAACGGGAAGCCAAGAGCGATCACGCTTTGATGCAGCGGCTCGATCTGCAGGCGCATGTCATCAGGCATGCTCGGGCGGTTGGCTTTGTATTCGGCGTACATCTCATCGCGAAAAGTCCCACCCTTGGCGTCGAAAACCACCGCAAATGGGCTGTCCGGGTACTGCTTGCGCAGGCTTTTGAGCATGTTCAACACGCCCTTGACCGCACCGGTGGGCAGGCCTTTGGAGGTGGTCAGCGGTGGCAGCGCGTGGAAGGCGCGATACAGATAAGAAGAACCGTCCACCAGGACGAGGGGCGCTTGGCTCATGAGCAGGATCAACCTTTTCGGCGGGTCAGGCGCTAGAATAGCCGGACCAATGAAAACAAAGGGACAAGGTTATCATGCGTACATTCAATCGCCTGCTGTTGACCGGTTTGATTGCACTCGCTCCGATGGCTGCCATGGCGGCAGACAATGCCCCTGGAGGTGATCCGGAAGTTACCATTCGCACGGAAGGCGACAAAACCATCCAGGAATACCGCCAAAACGGCTTTCTGTACGCGATCAAGGTCACCCCGAAGGGCGCACCACCGTACTTTCTGGTACGTGCGGACGGCACCGACGCGAACTTCATCCGCTCTGACCAGCCGGATATGCTGATCCCGTCATGGAAGATCTTCGAATGGAAATGATTTCTTAATTTTAACCGGCGCTGCCCACCGCAGCGCCCGTAACGGCAGTTTTAACCATGTCTGTGTTCACCCCCCTGGCTCGGCCTGAGCTGGAAACCTTTCTCGCCCCTTATGGGCTCGGCCGCCTGCTTGATTTCCAGGGGATTGCCGCCGGCAGCGAAAACACCAATTTCTTTATCAGCCTGGAGCAGGGCGAGTTCGTCCTGACCCTGGTTGAGCGTGGCCCGGTGGCAGAAATGCCGTTCTTCATCGAACTGCTCGACGTGCTCCACGACGCCGACCTGCCTGTGCCGTACGCCCTGCGTACCACCGACGGCATCGCTTTGCGCGAACTCAAGGGCAAACCGGCCTTGCTGCAACCGCGCCTGGCGGGCAAGCACATCAAGGAGGCCAATGCACAGCATTGCACCCAGGTTGGCGAACTGCTCGGCCACCTGCACTTGGCCACCCAGGGCGAAAAGGTACTTGAACGCAAGACCGACCGCGGCCTGGATTGGATGCTCTGCGAGGGCGCGCAACTCATTTCGCACCTGAACGAGGCCCAGCAACGCCTGTTGCGCGATGCGCTGGCCGAGATCGACGCCCACAAGGCCGACATCCTCGGCCTGCCGCGGGCGAATGTGCACGCCGATCTGTTTCGCGATAACGCGATGTTTGAAGGCACGCACCTGACAGGCCTGATCGACTTCTACAACGCCTGTTCGGGGCCGATGCTCTACGACGTGGCAATCGCCTTGAATGATTGGTGCTCGGATTCCGATGGCGTGATTGACGGTCACCGTGCCCGGGCGCTGCTGGGCGCTTACGCGGGGCTACGGGCGTTTACCGCGAAGGAAGCCGAGCTATGGCCGACCATGCTGCGCGTGGCGTGCGTACGGTTCTGGCTGTCCCGGCTGATCGCGGCCGAATCATTTGCAGGGCAGGATGTGTTGATTCATGACCCAGCTGAGTTCGAGCACCGCTTGGCGCAGCGTCAACAGGTCACGGTCCACCTGCCGTTCGCCCTTTAAAAGACCGACTCGGTCAATGTGGGAGCTGGCTTGCCTGCAATAGCAGTATCGACTGACACTGCGCTATCGCGGGCAAGCCCACTCCCACAGGGGTTTTGTGTTGCGTGTTAGAGCGACTCCAGGCAACCGGCCAAGTCATTGCCGAGCTTTTCCAGTACCTGCTCATAACCCTGCGCGGTAGCTGGCGTATAGCCACCCAACGCATCCAATTCCGCCAACTTCACCGGCAACCCGGCCACCAGGGTTTCGGCCAAGCGAGGTCGCAACGGCGGCTCGCTGAACACGCAAGTCTTGCCCACTTCCTGCAAACGCGCGCGCATCGCCGCTACGTGCTGCGCGCCCGGCTGCACTTCGGCGGCCACGCTGAACACGCCAGCATGCTTCAAACCGTACGCCTCTTCGAAGTAATCAAAGGCTTCGTGGAACACGAAATAAGGTTTGCCATCAACGCCCGCCAAACGCTGCTTCAGGCGCGCATCCAGCGCGTTCAGGCGTTCTTCGAAGGCCTTCGCATTGCTCTGATAACGCTCGGCATTGGCTGGGTCGGCAGCGCTCAGATCGGCCGCCATCCGAGCGGCGATCACACGTGCATTGACCGTGGACAGCCACAGGTGCGCATCCACACTGCCTGGGCGGTGATCGTGATCATGTTCGTCGGCTTCATCGGCATGAGAGTGGCTATCTTCGCCGAAGACGCGCAGTTTCATGCCTGGTAGGTCCTGCACGGCCACCGTTGGCGCCGTACGGCCTTTCAACACGCGCGGCAAAAAGGTCTCCATGTCGGGCCCGATCCAGTACAGCAGGTCCACCGACTGCACACGCCGTACGTCGGATGGGCGCAAAGCGAAGTTGTGCGGCGACGCCCCCGGCGGCAGCAACACCTCTGGAACGGCCACGCCGTCCTGCACGGCAGCTGCAATCAGCTGCAACGGCTTGATGCTTGTCAGCACCTTGACCTCGGCCTGAGCGGCACCGGCAACGAACAAACTGGTGACAAATACGACAAAAACGGGAAAAAGTCGGGACACGATGACCACTCGATGGCGTAGGAACGGGTAACATAATAACGTCTCTATCAAATATCTGTCGCCGCTCATGCCTAAAACACCGCTTGCCAGCCGTCCCCACGACCACTCTCACTGCGTGCACACCGCATTGTCAGAGGCCGACACCCTGTGCGCAAAGAAAGGCTTGCGCCTGACCGCCTTGCGTCGCCGGGTGCTGGAGCTGGTGTGGCAGAGCCACAAGCCTTTGGGCGCGTACGACATTCTTGGCGTCCTCAGCGAGCAGGACGGCCGCCGCGCCGCGCCGCCCACCGTTTACCGTGCGTTGGATTTCCTGCTGGAAAACGGCCTGGTGCACCGTATCGCCTCGCTTAACGCCTTTGTCGGTTGCAACCACCCGGAGCACGCGCATCAGGGCCAGTTCCTGATCTGCCGCGAGTGCCACGCCGCCATTGAGCTTGAACAAAAAAGCATCAGCGACGCCATTATCAAAAGCTCTGCCGACGTCGGCTTCAAGGTCGAAGGGCAAACGGTCGAAGTGGTCGGCCTGTGCGCAGGCTGCCAGGGGGTTTGATGAGCAATGCGTTAATCCGCCTGGAGCAGGTCGGGGTCACGTTCGCCGGGCAAAACGTGCTGGAGAACATCGCACTGAGCGTGGAACCGGGGCAAATCGTCACCCTGATCGGCCCCAACGGCGCTGGCAAGACAACCTTGGTGCGCGCCGTGCTCGGGCTGCTCAAGCCCCACAGCGGCACGGTTTGGCGCAAGCCCAAGCTGCGCGTGGGCTATATGCCGCAAAAGCTGCACGTGGACCCGACATTGCCGCTCTCCGTATTGCGCTTCCTGCGCCTGGTGCCTGGCGTAGACCGCGCCCGCGCCCAGGCCGCGCTTAAGGAAGTCGGCGCCGAACACGTCATCGACAACCCGGTGCAAAGTATTTCCGGCGGCGAAATGCAGCGCGTGCTGCTGGCCCGTGCCTTGCTGCGCGAGCCCGAGCTGCTGGTACTCGATGAGCCCGTGCAAGGCGTCGATGTCGCCGGCCAGGCCGAGCTGTACAGCCTGATCACCCGCCTGCGCGACCGCCATGGTTGCGGCGTACTGATGGTCTCCCACGACTTGCACCTGGTCATGAGCACCACCGACCAAGTGGTCTGTCTCAACCGCCACGTGTGCTGCTCCGGCCACCCGGAACAGGTCAGTGGCGACCCGGCGTTCGTGGAGCTGTTCGGCAAGAACGCCCAGAGCCTGGCGATCTACCATCACCACCATGACCACGCCCATGACCTGCATGGCGCCGTCGTCGATACCCCCCACGTTCATGGAGATAGCTGCAAGCATGGCTGATTTTCTGCTCTACGCCCTGCTGGCAGGCTTGGCTTTGGCACTGGTGGCGGGCCCATTGGGCTCGTTCGTGGTCTGGCGACGCATGGCCTATTTCGGCGACACCTTGTCCCATGCCGCCTTGCTGGGCGTGGCCATGGGCTTTCTGCTGGATGTAAGCCCGGCCATCGCCGTGACCGTCGGCTGCCTTCTGCTAGCCGTGCTGCTGGTGACCCTGCAGCAACGCCAGCCACTGGCCTCCGACACCCTGCTGGGCATCCTCGCACCCAGCACCTTGTCCCTGGGCCTGGTGGTGCTGAGCTTCATGCATGAAGTGCGCATCGACCTGATGGCCTACCTGTTCGGTGACCTGCTGGCGATCAGCCCGACCGACCTGGCCTGGATCCTCGGCGGCAGCGCTGCGGTGCTGGTGTTGCTGGTGGCCCTGTGGCGCCCGTTGCTGGCGATCACCGTGCATGAAGAACTGGCCAAGGTAGAAGGCTTGCCCGTCGCAGGCCTGCGTATGGCCTTGATGTTGCTCATCGCCGTGGTGATTGCTGTCGCGATGAAGATTGTCGGCGTATTGTTGATCACGTCGCTGCTGATCATTCCAGCCGCCGCTGCCCAGCGCCACGCTCGCTCTCCGGAGCAGATGGCAATTGGCGCCAGCCTCCTGGGGATGCTTGCAGTGTGTGGTGGCCTGGCGCTGTCCTGGTTCAAGGACACACCGGCCGGGCCGTCGATTGTGGTTACGGCGGCCGCCCTGTTTCTGCTGAGTTTTGTCCTGCCCCGTCGAGGGGTGTAGACTTGCTCGCTTTTTGCGCAAATAGAGAGTCGCAGGAATGAAGCCGTTCACCTCCCGTTATCTGCTCCTTGCCGCATTTTCACTGCTGCTGGGCGCCTGCCAAAGTACGCCGCCCGCTGCCCCCCAGGCTCCGGATCCGCGGGCTGCGGCCATCGCGCAGCTGGAACAAAACCTGGCCAGCAGCGAATTGGCCACCGCCGAAGACCAACTGGCTGCATTGCAGGCCCAATCGCCCAACGACCCGGCACTTGAGGCCTACCAGCGTCAATTGGCCGAAGCCTACCTGCAGCGCAGCCAGATCGTGCTGCAAAAAGGCGACGTCAACGCGGCCGCCACGGCCCTGAGCCGTGCCCGCGCTTTGATGCCCAAGGCCCCTGCGCTGACCGGTGGCGTCAACAGCGCCATCAGCCATGCGCGCAAAGCCGAATTGGACCAGGCAGAAGCTGCGTTGAAAGCCGCTGAGGCCAAGCCTGCCGCCAAGGTCATCGACCCGGCAGCGCCGAGCACCACCGTGGCGCTGAACCTTGCGGATGTTGAAGACATGCGCCATCAGTTGGACGCCATCGCCACCGATGTGGTGAATTACCAGTGCGACGTCAGCATCCAGGTGCCACGCACCCAGGATTACCCGTGGCTGGCCACGTTATTGACCAAGCGGGTGAAGCGAATTGATTCGGGGTATGACCTGAAAATTCACCGGCAAATCCTGAAACATATTCCGGCGCAGGTTGTGCTGATTCCGCGCAAGGCGGATTAAAAGCATCGCAGGCAAGCCAGCTCGCACATTTGAACAGTGTGGGAGCTGGCTTGCCTGCGATGACGATCTAACAAACAACCGATAAGTTAAGCCGGAATCGCCTTGGATTTCGGCTCACGCGCCCACACTCGATGCTGGGCAATCGCCGCAAAGAAGGCCTTGAACGCCTTGGCATCCGCGCCCACGATCAACCCCGCATCCTCCTCCAGTTTCAGCAGGTCCAGCAACGGCTTCACATCGCTGGCTACCGCAATCGCCTTCAGGTGTTTGTAGGCTTCCAGTACGTAATGCAACGCCACGCCATCACCGCTCAGCGCCTTCACGGACTCTTTGCCACCCGGGATAAACACTGCGTCGAAGGCAATGGACGGCATGCCTTCCATCGAGGCGTCGACCGGCAGCGTCTTGCCCTGCGCGGTGGTCACCGGCGCCGAAGTAGGCCCCAGCAACTTGGCATGGGCGCCTTCAGCTTCAAGCGCGGCTATTAACGCGTCAATGGCCGCACCATCAACGCCGTTGGCTGCCAGAATCGCCACTTTGCGCGTTTTGATATCGCCCGACAGCAAGTTCACCTGGCTCAAGGCTGGCGATTCTTTCAACGACGTTTCACGGGCAGGCACGGTGCCCTTGGTCGGCGCCGGCAAGCCCAGGTTCTGCGCAACGCGCTTGGCCAGCTCCAGGTCGATATTGGCCAGGATCTCGTTGACCTGGCGCGCACGGATGAACTCGCGCTCCACCTTGCCCAGCTCAAAACTGTAGGCCGCGATAATGTGCTCTTTCTCGTGGTGGCTCATGCTGTTGTAGAACAGCGTCGCCTGGGAGAAATGGTCACCGAAGGATTCGCTGCGCTCACGTACTTTGTTGGCATCGACGCGCTCGTAGTAGGACTCAAAGCCACCATCGGTAGGACCAGCAGGGGTTTCTTTCGGCCAACCACCATCAATAGAGTTTGGCTCGTAGGACGCACGACCCTTATCAATCACGGTGCGATGCTGAGCGTCGCGCTGGCCGTTATGGAAAGGCACGACAGGCCGGTTGATTGGAATCTCATGAAAGTTCGGCCCGCCCAGTCGGCTGATCTGGGTATCGGTGTAGGAAAACAGCCGGCCCTGCAGCAATGGGTCGTTGGTAAAATCGATGCCCGGCACGATGTGGCCCGGGCAGAACGCAACCTGCTCGACTTCAGCGAAGAAGTTGTCCGGGTTACGGTTGAGCACCATTTTGCCCAGCGGCGTGATCGGTACCAGTTCTTCTGGAATGATCTTGGTCGGGTCGAGCAAGTCGAAATCAAACGTGTGCTCGTCTTCTTCGGCCACGATCTGTACGCCCAGCTCCCACTCAGGGTAATCGCCGCTTTCAATCGCTTCCCACAGGTCACGACGGTGGTAGTCCGTATCTTTACCGGCCAGCTTTTGCGCCTCATCCCATACCAGCGAGCAGGTGCCGACTGTTGGACGCCAGTGGAACTTCACGAAGCTGGACTTACCTTCGGTATTGATCAAACGGAAGGTGTGTACCCCAAAGCCCTGCATGGCGCGCAGGCTTTTTGGAATGGCGCGGTCGGACATGGCCCAGATCACCATGTGCGCGGATTCCGGTTGCAGCGAAACAAAGTCCCAGAACGTATCGTGGGCCGAACCGCCGGTAGGAATCTCGTTATGAGGCTCGGGTTTCACCGCGTGGACGAAGTCAGGAAATTTGATCGCATCCTGGATGAAGAACACCGGCATGTTGTTGCCCACCAGGTCGAAGTTGCCTTCGTCGGTGAAGAACTTCACGGCAAAACCGCGCACGTCACGCACGGTGTCGCCGGAACCACGCGGGCCCTGCACCGTGGAAAAACGTGCGAACACTGGGGTTTTGTGTTCAGGCGTGCGCAGGAAACCGGCCTTGGTCAGCGCCGAATGGTCGCCGTAACTCTGGAAATAGCCATGGGCCCCCGTACCACGGGCATGCACGATGCGCTCGGGGATACGCTCATGGTCAAAGTGCGTGATCTTTTCACGCATGATGAAGTCTTCCAGCAGCGAAGGGCCGCGGGCGCCGACTTTCAGGCTGTTTTGGTTGTCGGAAATCTTCACGCCCTGGTTGGTGCGCAGGGCCTGGCCGGTCGCGTCGGAACGGAATTCTTCCAACGCCTGCAGCTTGGCGTTGGTATTCCCTCGGTCCAGGGTATCAGTGCCCGCGAGTTCACTCTTGGGCGGGGTGGCTGGCTTCTTGGTACTCATCAGTCAAAACTCCTTAGTCAAAGTGGCCAGAGCGGTCCCCGGCTCGTTTGAGCGAAACCCCAGGCACGGCACCGGGACATCGAATTGCTTATGTAGTGACTGATGGGGTTTTGTGCCGTTCCTTTTTTATGACCTTTGGTCTCGTTATTGCCAAATCGCTGGATGGATACGAAATAAATGCTAAGAAACACTAGATGGACAGGCTAAAATGCGCGCCCGGCTAACCGCTGATCCCTTTTCAATGCGCCCCACAAGGTTCGCTACGTGATCGAGTTTCAAAACGTCCATAAAACCTACCGCGTCGCCGGTAAGGATATCCCCGCCCTGCACCCCACCAGCCTGCGCGTCGAGAACGGCCAGGTGTTTGGCCTGATTGGCCACTCGGGTGCCGGTAAAAGCACCCTGTTGCGCCTGATCAACCGTCTGGAAGAGCCCAGTGGCGGCCAGATCAAGGTGGATGGCGAAGAAGTCACTGCGCTGGACGCCAACGGCCTGCGGCGCTTTCGCCAGCAGGTCGGGATGATCTTCCAGCACTTCAACTTGCTGGCGTCCAAGACCGTGGCCGACAACGTCGCGCTGCCGCTGACGCTCGCCGGTGAACTGTCGCGCAAGGAAATCGACCAGCGTGTGGCTGAGCTGCTCGCCCGCGTCGGCTTGTCGGACCACGCCAAGAAGTACCCGGCGCAGTTGTCCGGCGGCCAGAAACAGCGCGTCGGCATCGCCCGAGCCCTGGCGACCAAGCCAAAAATCCTGCTTTGTGACGAAGCCACCAGCGCCCTCGACCCGCAAACCACGGCGTCGGTCCTGCAACTGCTGGCCGAGATCAACCGCGAGTTGAACCTGACCATCGTGTTGATCACCCATGAAATGGACGTGATCCGCCGCGTATGCGACCAGGTCGCCGTCATGGACGCCGGGGTAATCGTCGAGCAAGGCTCGGTGGCCGACGTGTTCCTGCACCCCAAGCACCCGACCACCAAGCGCTTCGTACAAGAAGCCGAACAGGTGGACGAAGGCGAGCAGCGCGACGACTTTGCCCATGTGCCAGGCCGTATCGTGCGCCTGACGTTCCAAGGGGACGCGACCTATGCGCCACTGCTGGGTACCGTCGCACGGGAAACCGGTGTGGACTACAGCATTCTTGCCGGTCGTATCGACCGCATCAAAGACATCCCTTACGGGCAACTGACCCTCGCCGTCACCGGCGGTGACATGGAAGCCGCGTTCGCACGCTTCACCGCCGCCGACGTTCACATGGAGGTCCTGCGCTGATGGACGTTTTCCTGAGTTTCTTCGCCAATATCGACTGGTCTGAAATCTGGCTCGCCACCGGCGACACCATGACCATGCTGTTCGGCTCGCTGTTCTTCACCGTGCTACTGGGGCTGCCCCTGGGCGTGCTGTTGTTCCTGACCAGCCCGCGCCAGCTGTTCGAACAAAAAGGCCTGTACGCGCTGTTGTCGCTGATCGTGAATATCTTGCGCTCGCTGCCGTTCATCATCCTGTTGATCGTGATGATTCCGTTCACGGTACTGATCACCGGCACGTCGCTGGGTGTCGCCGGCGCGATCCCACCACTGGTCGTCGGTGCCACGCCATTCTTTGCTCGCCTGGTGGAAACCGCCCTGCGCGAAGTGGACCGTGGCATCATCGAAGCCACCCAGGCCATGGGCGCCACCACCCGCCAGATCATCACCAATGCCCTATTGCCCGAGGCCCGCCCTGGCATCTTCGCGGCGATTACGGTGACGGCGATTACACTGGTTTCCTACACCGCGATGGCTGGTGTGGTCGGTGCTGGCGGCCTGGGCGACCTGGCAATCCGTTTTGGCTACCAGCGTTTCCAGACCGATGTGATGGTGGTCACTGTGGTGATGCTGTTGATTCTGGTGCAAATTCTGCAAACCGTCGGCGACCGGCTGGTGGTGCACTTTTCTCGTAAATAACGGCCATTGCCGGCACATAGCCGGCAGATGCCCGAACAAGGAGCTTGCTGGATGAAAAAACTACTGGTTGCTTTCGCCGCCGTGGCTGCGTTTTCCGCCCACGCCGAGACCATTACGGTCGCTGCTTCGCCGGTGCCTCACGCCGAGATCCTCGAATTCGTGAAGCCTGCCCTGGCCAAAGAAGGCGTGGATCTGAAGGTCAAAGTCTTCACCGACTACGTGCAGCCGAACGTACAGGTGGCTGAAAAGCGCCTGGATGCCAACTTCTTCCAGCACCAGCCGTACCTGGATGAATTCAACAAGGCCAAAGGCACTCACTTGGTGAGCGTCGGCGCTGTGCACCTCGAACCTCTGGGCGCTTACTCCAGCAAGTACAAAAAACTGGCCGACCTGCCTGACGGCGCCAACGTGGTGATCCCGAACGACGCCACCAACGGCGGCCGTGCGCTGTTGCTGCTGGCCAAGAACGGCCTGATCACCCTGAAGGACCCGACCAACATCCTGTCGACCATCAAGGACATCACCGGCAACGATAAAAACCTGAAATTCCGCGAACTGGAAGCCGCCACCTTGCCGCGCGTGCTGACCCAGGTCGATCTGGCGCTGATCAACACCAACTACGCCCTGGAAGCCAAGCTGGACCCGTCCAAGGATGCCCTGGTGATCGAAGGCAACGACTCGCCTTACGTGAACATTCTGGTAACCCGCGAAGACAACAAGGATGCAGACGCGGTGAAGAAGCTGGTTGCAGCCTTGCACACGCCTGAAGTGAAGAAATTCATCGAAGAGAAGTACAAAGGCGCGATCAAGCCAGCGTTCTGATCTCTCCTGATCTGATCGTTCCCACTCCGCGTGGGAACGCCTCTTGTGACGCTCTGCGTCACGCTTGGGGACGCAGAGCGTCCCTAGCTGCATTCCCACGCAGAGCGTGGGAACGATCATCAGGTGCTCACTTGCGCTGAAGCAACCCCGGCAACTGCGCCACCAGCTTCTGGTTGTTCAATGGCGCACGAATAAACCCACGCTGAGTACCATCCGGGCCGATCAGTGCCAGGTTACCGCTGTGGTCGACTGTATAGTTCGGCTTGCTGGTATCCGCCGGAATGAAGGGAATGCTCACCGCATTCGATACCTTCTGCACATCCTCCACGTTAGCGCCAGTCAGGCCTTGGAACTGTGGGTCGAAGTAACCCAGGTACTGCTTGAGCTGCGCCGGGGTATCGCGGTGTGGATCGACGCTGACCAGGATCACCTGCAACTTGTCCACAGCCTCTTTGGGCAGCTCACTCTTGATCTGGCGAAGCTGGGCGAGGGTGGTCGGGCAGATATCCGGGCAGAAGGTGTAACCGAAAAACAGCAGGCTCCACTTGCCCTTCAACTCATTGACCACCACCGGCTGGCCTTCCTGGTCGGTCATGGTCACCGTTGGCAACTCGCGGCTTTGCGGCAGCAGAATGATGCCGGCGTCGATCAGCGCAGTGGGATCGCCCTGGCCTTTGCCCGAGAGCACTTTGTTGACGGTCAGGCCCATGATCAACGCCACCAGGGCCACGAGGATGAAGACGGTTTTTTGAGTTCGAGTCATAGGTTCAACAATAAGTAGTGGTCTACGAGCAGGGCGATAAACAGCAGCAGCAAGTACCAGATAGAGTACTTGAACGTGTTGATCGCCGCGTGCGGCTGGCTGCCACGGTACAACACCCAGGCCCATTGCAGAAAGCGCGCACCCAATACCAGCGCACAGCCCAGGTAGAGCAGCCCGCTCATGTGGATAACGTAGGGCATCAGGCTCACCGCCAGCAGGGCGAAGGTGTACAGCAGGATATGCACCTTGGTGTAGTGTTCGCCATGGGTGACCGGCAGCATCGGGATGTCGGCCTTGGCGTATTCCTCTTTGCGGTGAATGGCCAGGGCCCAGAAATGTGGCGGAGTCCAGGCGAAGATGATCAGCACCAGCAGCAAGGGTTCGGCACTCACATGCCCAGTAACAGCCACCCAACCCAACAGCGGCGGCGCCGCACCGGCCAGACCGCCGATGACGATATTCTGCGGCGTTGCTCGCTTGAGAAAGCCGGTATAGATCACCGCATAACCCAGCAGCGAAGCCAAGGTCAGCCAGGCCGCCAGCGGGTTGGTGTACGCGAGCAGCAGGGCTAATCCTGCAATAGCCAGGAACAACGCAAACGCTAACGCCGCCATCGGCGAGACACGCCCCTCAGCCATCGGCCGCTTGTGAGTGCGCGCCATCACGGCATCAATCCGTCGATCGACCACATGGTTCACCGCCGCCGCGCCGCCGGCACACAGGGCAATGCCGAGGTTGCCGAACACCAGCACTGTCCAGGGCACCCCGGCGCGGGTGGCAAGGAACATGCCCACCAGCGAAGTAATCAGCATCAGCACCACTACTTTGGGCTTGGTCAGCTCCAAATAGTCACGCCAGATCGCCCGGTCGCGACGTGCGCCGATCACGGTCGCCATGGCAGCTCTCCTTTAAGGGTGATAAGGCCCGACACCTGTTTGCGCGGGATAAAACGCCAGCCGAACAGGCGCGGGTGACGCACCCGAACCAGGCTGGTGCGCGCGTGATAATTGACCAGCACCAGCGTCAACAACAACGCTGCCCCGCCAGCGTTGTGCGCGACCGCCACCGGCAGCGGCAGGCCGAACGCCACATTGCTCACCCCCAGGCAGATCTGCGCGGCCAGAGCGATCAACAGCAGGCCGGCCAGGCGCGTCATCCCCACTGCTCGCAGTTGCCAGGCCAAACCGAGCAGCACCAGCGTGACCAGCACAGCGCCGATGCGATGCGTCAGGTGGATGGCGGTGCGCGCTTCGCTGTCGAGTTGCCCGCCCAGGTAATTGGGGCCGATGTGCTGGGTCAGGTGAAAGCCATTGGCAAAGTCCGCCGTCGGCCACCACTGACCATGGCAGGTAGGCAAATCGACACAGGCCACCGCCGCGTAGTTGGAACTGACCCAGCCGCCTAGGGCGATCTGCCCGATCACCAGCACCAGGCCCGCCGTCGCCCAATATTGCAGGCGCTTGGGCACGACCAGCGCCGGTAGTACGCCGGACAGCCGCAGGGTCAGCAGAAACAGCAGGCTCAAGGTCGCAAAGCCGCCCAAAAGGTGCCCTGTGACCACTTGCGGCCAGAGCTTCAAGGTCACGGTCCACATGCCAAACGCCGCTTGGGCGAACACCACCGCCAGCAGGAACAGCGGCAGCTTCACGGGCTGGCCCGGATCACGTCGATGACGCCACGAACGCGCCGCCAGCAGCGCGATCAACAGGCCCAGGCTGCCCGCGAAGTAGCGATGGGTCATCTCGGCCCAGCCTTTGTCGGCCTCCACCGGCGTGTCGGGAAAGTGCAACTCGGCATGGGCCAGTTGGGCTTCGCTTTGCGGCACGCTGATAAAGCCATAGCAGCCCGGCCAGTCCGGGCAGCCGAGACCGGCGTGAGTCAGGCGGGTATAGGCGCCGAGCAGCACGACAAACAACGCCAGAAGCGTGGCAAACAGCGCGAGGCGAAATCCAGGCTTGGCCATGAGGGTGCCCTTATCCGATGTTCGACAGTTTCAGCAGCAAGCGCAGGTCGTTGAGCAAGTCCTTGCCCTTGACCTTGGCGTCGTAGCGCAGCACCAGATTGCCGTGGGGGTCGACGATCCACAGTTGCGCCTCGCCGGGCGCAGCAGCGTTCCTGGTAAAGGTCGACACATCCAGCGGGTAGCGCTGCAGCTGTGGATATTCGGCCTTGAGCTTGGCCTCGTATTCGCTGCTCAACGGTTGCGCGCCGGCCAGGGCATGGCTGGCACGGGATGCATCCCGGCCAAGGCTGATCTGCAGCTGGCGCGCCAGGTACACCAGTTGCTGGCAATCAGCGGCACAGGCGGCGGGGGCGGTGACCAGCAGTTGCCAGCGCTGTTCATCGGCCTGCACGCCAATGTCGGCGCGGGTCTGGCCGTTGCCGATCAGTTCGCCGTGATAGCTGCGGCTGTCCGGCACCCAGAACTGCAATTTGTACATGAAGGTGGCCAGCGCCATCGGGCCGATCACCATCATCAAGATCAAAATCAGCTGCCAGCGCCCCTTGCGCCGATCAGGCGTGTCAGATGTGCTGGGTGGATTCATGGCCGCTCCCATGGGGCTTCTCCTTTTTGTTATGCCATCCGAGGTAGAGGTAAAGCGCCAGCAACGCCATGGCCATGGCGAACCATTGCACAGCGTAGGCCAGGTGTTTTTCCGGGCCCATGGCGACGACGGGCCAGGTGGTTTCGTAGGTACCGGGGCCCGCTTCGGCACGCAGCTCATAGTCAAAACCGCTGCGCCCCAGTTCGTCCCACAGCGCGGCGGGGTGCAGTGCGGTAAGCAGGCGCGGCCATTGCGTGCTGGCCGGGTCGGCATGCAGTTGGAAGGTCTCGCCGGGGGCGACGTACACCCAGGCGTCGAGGTTCAGCGTCTGTTCAGGAGTAGTAAAGGCGGGCGCGATACGCCGGTCCGGCCAGGGCAGCCAGCCGCGATTGAGCAACAGCCACAGGCCGCTGGCCTGGTCATGAAAGGGTTGCAGCAACTCGACACCCGCCTTGCCGTCACGCATGCGGTTATCCAGCAATACGCTGTGTTCACCATCCAGTTGCCCGCGAAGGTGAACACGACGGAAGGCTGGATCAGCCATGTCATTGAGCTGCGCACTGCTGACCGGCTCGGCGGCGCGGCGCTCGGCATAACGGTCTACCAACCGTTGCTTTTCGTGCCCGCGGGACAATTGCCAAAACCCCAGGCCCACCATCAATGGCAGCAACACCAGTACCACCAGCGTCGGCGCGATGCCCGGACGAAAGCGTTGCATGGCACTGGCTATACTCGATCTCATCGCCCCTCCCCAATTAGCCCGGAGCCAGACCATGCTCAAAGCCGCCATTGCCCTGATGCTGATCGCGACCGTCGTGAGCCTGTTCAGTGGCTTGTTCTTCCTGGTCAAGGACGAGGGCAACTCCAACCGCCTCGTCACTGCCTTGACCGTGCGTGTCACGCTGGCCGTGATCACCGTGGGCTTGATCGCCTGGGGCTTTTTCAGCGGCCAATTGGTCTCTCATGCGCCGTGGTAAGCGGCGTCACAGCACATAGACAAAGAAAAACAGCCCGATCCACACCACGTCCACAAAGTGCCAATACCAACTGGCCGCCTCGAAACCGAACTGGTGCTCGGCATTGAAATGCCCGCGCAGGATGCGCATCAGCATCACAAACAGAATGATGGTGCCGATGGTCACGTGGGCGCCGTGAAAGCCCGTGAGCATGAAGAACGTCGCGCCGTACACGCCTGAACCCAGGGTTAGGCCCAACTCTTTGTAGGCGTGGATGTATTCCTCGGCCTGGAATCCAAGAAACGCCAAGCCCAGCAGCACGGTGATCGCCAGCCAGAGTTTCAGTGCACCACGATGGCCTTTGCGCAGGGCATGGTGGGCAATGGTGATGGTCACGCTGGAACTCACCAGCAGGATGGTATTGACCAATGGCAGGCCCCAGGGGCTGATGGTGCCTTTGGGCGCAGGGTAGAGCTTGGGGTCGGGGTTGTTCAGCAGGGGCCAGGCAAACTCGAAGTTCGGCCACAGCATGTGCGCAATGCCCTTGGGCCCCTCGCCCGCCAACCAAGGCCCAGCCCAGACGCGCACGTAGAACAGCGCACCAAAAAAGGCGATGAAGAACATCACCTCCGAAAAGATGAACCAGGTCATGCCCCAGCGGAACGAGCGGTCCATCTGGGCGCTGTACAGCCCAGCACGACTTTCCTTGATCACCGCGCCAAACCAGCCAAACAGCATGTAGGCCAGCAGCAAACCGCCGACGAAAAAGATCCACGGCCCGTGAGATTCAGGGCGCGCGGCCTTCAAGTCGTTGAACCACACGGCCAGGCCATACACGGTGACCAGCAGGCCAATCGTGGCAATTATTGGCCATTTGCTTTGCGCTGGTACGTAGTACGTATCATGAGTCGACATGTATTCGCTCTCCTGATTGAGGGGGCAAACAGTAGCTAGCCCCCGGTCCTGACGGCCACGGGCGGCTGGCGTGCAGTGATATCGAACAGCGTGTACGCCAGGGTCAAATGCTTCACATCCGTGGGCATCGCTCGGTCGACGATGAAACGTACGGGCATCTCAATGCGCTCACCGGGCTGCAACACTTGCTGGGTGAAGCAAAAGCATTCGGTCTTGTGGAAGTACATCGCCGCTTCGGCCGGGGAAATACTGGGTATCGCCTGGGCGGTCATCGGCTTATCAGTGGGGTTGTAGGCCACGAACAGCATCTCGTTGACTGCTCCGGGGTTGACCACAATCTCATCGGCCTTGGAGTGAAATTCCCAGACCATGTCGATGGCGTTGGTGGACAGAAACTGCACCCGCACTTGGCGCGAGGGGTCAACCATTTGCTCACCCTCGTACTGCCCGGCGGTCTTGCCGTTGATGCCGAACGCCTTGCACATCACGTCGTAGATCGGCACGAGGGCGAAGCCGAAGGCGAACATTGCCAGCACCAGGATCAGCAGGCGGGTGACCAGGCGCTTGAGCGGTACGGAGTCAGCCATGGCGCCCACCTGGCTTTGGACTTTCTGTGGGAGCTGGCTTGCCTGCGATGAGGGCCTGAGGGCTGGTAGATTCAGTGCCTGACCTACCGCCATCGCGGGCAAGCCCGCTCCCACAGGGGGAGTATAGGGAGGGCTTCATTTGACCTCCGGCGGCGTGGTGAAGGTGTGATACGGCGCCGGCGAGGGCACGCTCCACTCCAGGCCTTCGGCGCCATCCCACGGTTTGGCCGGCGCAGGCGGGCCGCCACGGATGCACTTGATGACAATGAACAGGAAGAAGATCTGCGTGGCGCCGAACATGAAGGCACCAATGGACGAGACCATATTGAAGTCAGCGAACTGCAGGTTGTAGTCCGGCACTCGGCGCGGCATACCGGCCAGCCCCACAAAGTGCATGGGGAAGAACGCCATGTTCATGCCCACGAAAGACAACCAGAAGTGCAGCTTGCCCAAGGTTTCGTCGTACATGTGGCCGGTCCATTTAGGCAGCCAGTAGTAGGCCGAAGCGAAGATCCCGAAGATCGCGCCGGGCACCAGTACGTAATGGAAATGCGCCACCACAAAGTAGGTGTCGTGGTACTGGAAGTCCGCCGGGGCAATCGCCAGCATCAGCCCGGAGAAGCCGCCGATGGTGAACAGGATCACAAAGGCCACCGCAAACAACATCGGCGTCTCGAACGTCAGTGAGCCTTGCCACATGGTGCTGACCCAGTTGAACACCTTCACGCCCGTAGGCACGGCGATCAGCAAGGTGGCGTACATGAAGAACAGCTCACCCACCAGCGGAATGCCCACCACAAACATGTGGTGCGCCCACACGATGAACGACAGGAACGCGATGCTCGCGGTGGCGTAGACCATCGAGGTGTAGCCGAACAGCGGCTTGCGCGAGAAGGTGGGGATGATCGAGCTGACCGCGCCAAAGGCCGGCAGGATCATGATGTACACCTCGGGATGCCCGAAGAACCAGAACACATGCTGGAACAGCACGGGATCGCCACCACCGGCCGCGCTGAAGAAGCTGGTGCCGAAGTGGATATCCATCAGCATCATGGTCACGCAGCCCGCCAGTACCGGCATCACCGCGATCAGCAGGAACGCGGTGATCAGCCAGGTCCACACGAACAGCGGCATTTTCATCAGGGTCATGCCCGGCGCACGCAGGTTAAGGATGGTGGCGACCACGTTGATCGCGCCCATGATCGAACTGATGCCCATCAGGTGGATGGCAAAGATAAAGAACGTCACGCTTTCCGGGGCATAGGTGGTCGAGAGCGGGGCGTAGAAGGTCCAACCGAAATTCGGCCCGCCGCCGGGCGTGAACAAGGTGGACACCAGCAGCAGGAACGCCGCCGGCAGCAGCCAGAAGCTGAAATTGTTCATGCGCGGCAGGGCCATGTCCGGCGCGCCGATCATCAACGGGATCATCCAATTGGCCAGGCCGACAAACGCCGGCATCACCGCGCCGAATACCATGATCAGGCCGTGCATGGTGGTCATCTGGTTGAAGAACGCCGGCTGCACGATCTGCAGGCCCGGCTGGAACAACTCGGCGCGGATCACCATGGCGAACGAGCCGCCGAGCAGGAACATGGTGAAGGCGAACCACAGGTACATGGTGCCGATGTCTTTGTGGTTGGTGGTCAGCACCCAGCGCATCAGGCCCTTGGCGGGGCCGTGTGCGTGGTCGGCATGACCATGGTCGATCACGGTGCTCATGGCCGTTCTCCTGCAAGCGAGTGAGCGGGACGATTCAGGGCATTGGCAATGAAAGTCGTCATTTGCTTTCCGCCTGTTTCAGAGCCAGCACGTCTTTGGGCGTGACCATGTCGCCTTTGTTATTGCCCCAGGCGTTACGCTCATAGGTCACCACAGCGGCGATATCCACTTCCGAGAGCTGCTTGCCGAAAGCTGCCATCGCGGTGCCGGGCTTGCCGTGATACACGATGCTCAGATGGTCTTTGGCCGGCCCGGTGGCGATTTTCGAACCCTTGAGCGCCGGGAACATCGGTGGCAAGCCTTGGCCCTCAGCCTGGTGACAGGCCACGCAAGTGGTGTGATAGACCTTGTCGCCACGCGCCACCAGTTCGTCCAGCGTCCACTCCTTGGAGGTCAACTCCTTGAGCTTGGCGGCCTCCTCCTTGCGCTCGCCCAGCCAGGTGTCGTAGTCGGCCTTGGACTTGACCTCCACCACGATGGGCATGAAGCCATGGTCCTTGCCACACAGTTCGGCGCACTGACCACGGTAGATGCCGGGCTTCTCGACGCGGGTCCAGGCTTCGTTGACGAAGCCAGGGATAGCATCGCGCTTGACCGCAAAGGCCGGCACCCACCAGGAGTGGATCACATCGGCGGCGGTAACGAGAAAGCGCACCTTGGCGCCCACCGGCAATACCAGCGGCTGGTCGACTTCCAACAGGTAGTGCTCGCCCTTGGTGGCCTGGTTATGGATCTGCTCGGCGGGTGTGGCCAGGTTGCTGAAGAACTCCACATCCTGGCCCAGGTATTTGTAGTGCCACTTCCACTGATAGCCGGTGACCTGGATATCGATATCCGACTCACTGCTGTCGTAGATGTTGATCAGGGTCTTGGTGGCCGGAATGGCCATGGCCACCAGGATCAGCAAGGGCACCACGGTCCAGAGGATTTCCACGGTGGTACTTTCGTGGAACTTCGCCGCTACCTGGCCCGTAGACCGGCGGTGCAGGATCATCGACCAGAACATCGCGCCAAACACGACGATGCCGATCACCACACAGATCCAGAAAATGGTCATGTGCAGGTCAAACACAGCGTGGCTGACTTCAGTAGCCCCTGGCGCCATATTCGTAGTCCAGGCGGCGTGCGCCTGGCCGAATACCGACCACAACAGGAGGCCCATCCAAACGTGTGGATGTCGCGTCATTGCGGGTTCCCCTTTATGTTTCTTGTTATCCCGCCGGTTTGCACCTGCGGCGAAGGGAGCGGCTTCCATACTGCTTACAACCGCCAAGCCTTGCCTGCGTCATGCAGTTGGGCGTCATCAGCTAATTGCGTACAAAACCGAGTATAGACAGCCGTAGCAACCCCGCAATGTGTGGGGGCAAATCAATAGAAACAGACAGACGGAGCCCGTAAAATGGGCGGCGGAATCGTTTATCCGACGAACGATGGCATTTCGATATAACCCGTGCCTATAACCATGAAATAATTATGACAAATGCGTCTTAGGCGCTCGTATAAACGAACTACCTTATCTTCTCCCTTTTCCTACGCCTGCTTCACTGGAGCCCTCATGAACACCGCCGCATTGCGCGAGCAGATTTCCCGTGCCCATCAACACGAAGCCAGCACTGGCCAGCTCGTCAGCCAGCTGAAAAAACAAGTGCCGAACCTGCATTCGTCCATCGCCTTGGCTGACGGTGATCGCAACATGGTCATGACCCGTTTTGTGACCGCTTACATCGATCTGGTTCCTGACTTGCTCGACGCCGCCAATGACGTGGCCCGTGAGGCCGGGATTGAAAGCCAGATCAAACCGGTACTGAAAATCGCTGAACATTTTTTCCTGCAGCCACCAGCGATTCTGGCCGGACACGACGGCCTTGATGGCCTGCTGGATGAGGCCTACCTGGCGCATCGCCTGGTCGAAGAAGTGAACGATCTGTATATCAAGCATTTTGGCCAGCCGCTGATTCCAGCGGATACCACCGTGGCCAACGTGATCGCCCATCAACTGATCGGTGAAGACTTCGCCAACCAATTGGATGAAGCCGTGCACCTGGCGGTGGATGAGATGCTTAACGAGGAAAGCTTTGCGCTGGAATCGGTCGAGGCCTATCGCGAACAGCTCAAGAGCCCGCAGACCGAAGCGTCCTGGAAGCGCTGGCCATGCCTGTCGCGCCAGCTTGGGGTTGAGCTGTCGCTGGATCAGCCGGCATAAATCGCAGATCCAACAGGGGAGCTGGACAAGCTTTTTGTAGGAGCGAGCTTGCTCGCGAAAAACTCACAGACGCCGCGTTTATTCAGCAAGCACGCGTTATCGTTAGCGTTTCTCGCGAGCAAGCTCGCTCCTACAAAGAACAGTGACACCCACAGTTTGGGGGGTGTTCAGGCAGGCGCTGAGCCAATCCCAACTGTCGTTCTCACCCGACCTTCCAGCCGACGCTTCAACCCACGCGCCTCGATCACCAACGTCGAGCCCTTGGCCGCATTGGCACGGCCCCATTCTTCCAGCAACTCCAGGCAAGAGTGGTCGATGTAACTCAAGTTGCTCAACGGCACATGCAGGGTGGTCCCCGCAGGTACCGCCGACAACACTTGAGTCAACGCCGGCACCTTCAGAAAGGTCGCCGCCCCCGTCAAACGCAGCTCCATCTCACCTTCCTGGGGCAGGTCGATCAGGCTGACTTTCAGGCGCGACGCCTTGAACGCCAGCTTCACCAATGTAAGCCCAAACCCCACCAGCACACCGGTCAGCAAATCGGTGAAGATGATTGCCAGTGCCGTGGCCGCATAGGTGAACATCGGCATCCGCCCATAGCGGCCTAGCGCCTTGAACGCCTTGATGTCTACCAACTTGATGCCGGTGTACACCAGCACACCCGCCAGGCTCGCGACCGGAATGCTCTGCAGCACGCTCGACAGCAAGAGCACGAAACCCAGCAGCCATAGGCCATGGAACATCGCCGACAGACGCGTGGTTGCCCCGGCCTGGACGTTAGCCGAGCTGCGCACGATCACGCCGGTCATTGGCAAAGCGCCAACCAGACCGCAGAGCATGTTGCCCACCCCTTGGGCCGACAATTCCTTATCGAAATCCGAACGTTGACCACTGTGCATGCGGTCCACCGCTGCGGCAGACAGCAGGGTTTCGGCACTGGCAATAAACGCCACGGCGAATGCCGCGATCAGCAACTGTGGATCCGCCAGGTTCAGCAAGTCGCTGGGGCGCAGCCAGTCGATAGCGTCCGCAAGGTTTTCCGGGACCTCCACGCGCTTGACCTGCAACGCCAGCACCAGGCTGGCAACAGTCGCCAGGCCCACGCCAAGCAACGCGCCAGGCACAAACCGCAGTTGTTGCGGGCGGAATTTGTCCCACAGGTACATCACCAACATCGTCGACAAACCAAGTACGCCAGCCTGCCAGCCGAGCCCGCCGCCGAAGGTAGGAATTGCTGCAGCCAGCGCTGCCGGGAATCCTGCGAGGTTATCCAGCCCTGACGGCTTTGGCGCGCCGTCGAGCATCACATGAACCTGCGACAGCACGATCAACACGCCAATCCCGGCCAACATGCCGTAGACCACCGCCGGCGCGGTGACGCGAAACCAGCAGCCCAGGCGCAAACGCCCGGCAACCAATTGCAGGAAACCGGCCAGCAACAGGATCGGCCCCAGCATCAGCATGCCGTGCTGGCGCACCAGCTCGAACACCAGCACCGCCAGACCCGCCGCCGGGCCGCTGACTTGCAGCGGCGAGCCGGCCAACCAGCCCACCACCAGGCCGCCGATGATGCCAGTGATCAGGCCCTTGGCCGGCGGCATGCCGGACGCAATCGCGATGCCCATGCACAGTGGCAAGGCGACCAGAAAAACAACCACCGAGGCGAGCAGCTCCCGTGGCAATACAGCTTTCAATTGAGCAGCACGCATGATGACTCTCCCGAGGCATTCGCCGGGCGCGGTAAAGCCTGGCTGCATCCATGGCAGCCACCGCATTACCCGGCAGGGAAGTGTTTTAGAAGCGCGCTTTAGGCGTCGCTGAAGGGATCGGCTCGGTGCCGTTCAGCGGTCGGAACGCCGCTTTGTCCGCATCGTA
The DNA here is from genome assembly GCF_021609665.1 of Pseudomonas sp. PA-1-3F. Taxonomy (NCBI): domain Bacteria; kingdom Pseudomonadati; phylum Pseudomonadota; class Gammaproteobacteria; order Pseudomonadales; family Pseudomonadaceae; genus Pseudomonas; species Pseudomonas sp. PA-1-3F. Next base: position 62,782 of record NZ_WJZD01000031.1, read on the forward strand.
GGCCCGAATTTCGCTGGTCTCGATGTTGTAGATCCAACCATGGATAAACAAATGACCATTGGCCATGCGCGAAGCCACGGAAGGGTGGGTACGCAAATGTTGCAGTTGGGCGATGACGTTTTCTTCGGTCAGCACCGCCATGCTCTCGCCTTCGTTGGCGCAGTCGCAGTTGTCATGGACCATGGTCTTGGCTACCTCGGCGTGACGCAACCAGGCCTTGACCGTCGGCATCTTTTCCAGACTGTCGGGGTTGAGCACGGCACGCATGGCGCCGCAGTCCGAATGCCCGCACACGATGATGTGCTGTACGCCAAGGGCGAGCACAGCGTATTCGATAGCCGTGGAAACACCGCCGTTCATCTGGCCGTAGGGCGGCACCACGTTACCGACGTTACGGGTCACGAACAGGTCGCCTGGGGAGCTCTGGGTGATCAGCTCGGGCACGATGCGCGAGTCGGCGCAGGTGATGAACATCGCCCGTGGGCTCTGGGCGGTGGCGAGTTTCTTGAAGAGTTCTTCCTGCTGGGGGAAGACGTCGTGATGGAAATGCAAAAAGCCGTCAACGATATGCTGCAGCGCTGCATCGGCGGATTCCGCCACCTGAGGGGCTGAAGCCGACGCAGCCAACGGCTGTTTATCCTTGTCACTCATGATTCATCCTCTTGATCAATGCAGGGGAGGGTTCAGGTCAGTTCGACGCCATGGCGGTGAAATAGTTGTAAAACAAGCACCGGCCAGGCCGCCAACTCATCAGTCACTCGCTGAACAAGGTAACCGTCGAAACTTAACTCAAACTGAATGAACCGCTCTAGAACGCGGGTTTCAGTGATGTCAAAACGCGACTATTCCTACAGCAAAGGTGCACGTCTCTCCCTCAGTCTACAACAAAGCCATCTGCCTGCCCGGTGGGCAAAACGCCGTGCAATCAAGGTTGAACCCTTCCCGCCGATTCAGCCCCAGACGCTTGATCGCCTTGCTGAAACGCTGCGCCAGCAAATCGGCAAACGGCCCTTCACCGCGCATACGCACGCCAAACCGGCTGTCATACACCTCACCCCCGCGTACTTGACGCACCAGGCTCATCACATGGGTTGCTCGCTGGGGGTAATGGGCCGCCAGCCACTCCTCGAACAACGGCGCCACCTCCAACGGCAGGCGCAGCATCATATACGCCGCGCTTTGTGCGCCGGCCGCGCGAGCTTCGGTAAGCAGGCTCTCCAGCTCGCTGTCGTTGATCATCGGGATCATTGGCGAACAAAGCACGCCCACCGGGATGCCTGCGTCACGCATTACCCGAATCGCCCGCAGCCGTGCCTTGGGGGCCGCCGTGCGCGGTTCCAGGATGCGCTTGAGCTCGTCGTCCAGGCTGGTGAGGCTGATCATCACCGCCACCAGCCGCTGGCGGGCCAACTCGGTCAGCAGGTCGAGGTCGCGCAGGATCAGCGAGCCCTTGGTGATGATCGTCACTGGGTGGCGGTAGCGCAGCAGTACTTCAAGGGTTTGCCGGGTGATCCGGTATTCGCGCTCGATTGGCTGGTACGGATCGGTATTGGAGCCCAGGTTGATCGGCGCACACACGTAGCCCGGCTTGGACAGCTGCTGTTCCAGCACATCGGCCGCATTGCTCTTGGCAATCAATCTGGTTTCAAAGTCCAGCCCGGGCGACATGTCCCAATAGGCATGGCTGGGCCGCGCATAGCAGTAGATGCAACCATGTTCACAACCACGATACGGGTTGATCGACCGATCAAACGGCAAGTCCGGCGAGTTGTTGCGGGTGATGATGGTCTTGGCCGTTTCGATACGCACTTCGGTGCCTTGGGTCGGCGGCACTTCCTGATACCAACCGTCGTCCTCGGCCACGCTGACGGTGGGTGCAAAGCGATTATGCAGATTGGTGGCCGTACCCCGGCCACGGGGCGGCAGCGCAGTAGACATGAAAACGCCTCGATACTGTTTTTATATACAGTATCGAGGCGCGAGGTTTCTGACCAGTGCCGTTGGGCGGCCAGCGAACTTATCAGTGCTTTTGCGTCACCTGCCCCAGGTCATCGCCCGAGGTGGTGTGCAGATCGTTTTTGCGCAGGTCCGCCACATCGCTCGCCTTGACCGGCGCGCCCTGGTTGCCCCAGCTGCCACGGATAAAACTGACCACATCCGCCACTTCCTGGTCCGACAGACGCCAGGCGAACGCTGGCATAGTGAAGGTTGATGGCGCCGCATGGGTGGCCGGCAAGGTGCCGCCGTTCAACACAATGTTGATCAACGACGTGGCATCTGCCGTCTGCAACACCGGGTTGCCCGCCAGCGCCGGGAATACCCGCGTATAGCCATGGCCGTCGGTACGGTGGCAGGCCGCGCAGTTGTCGATATACACCGAGGCGCCCGGCTTGCTGTCATCACCTTTCCAGAGCGCTTGCGCTACCTGCTTGTCGTATTGGTGCGGCTGGTCCTTCGGATCGACTGCCGGCAGGCTCTTGAGGTATCGCGCGATAGCGGTCAGGTCATCTTCCGACATGTACTGCATGCTATGGACGACAACATCGCTCATACCGCCGAACACCGCACCGCGGTCACTGCGGCCGGTCTTGAGAAACTGCACCAGTTGCTCTTCGCTCCAGCTGCCGAGGCCGTCCTTGTGGTCGCCGCGCAGGCTTTTGGCAATCCAGCCTTCCAACGGCGCACTGCCAGAGAGGAAGGCGCTGCCGTCCGTGGCACTCAGGGCTTTTTCCTGCATGGTCAGGGCACGCGGCGTATGGCAGGCGCCGCAATGTCCGAGACCTTCCACCAGGTAGGCACCGCGATCGATCACCGGGTCGGCAGCGGCTTGCGGCTGCTGCGCCTCGACTGCCGGGGCAAACATCCAGCGCCAGGCCGCCAACGGCCAACGCATGCTCAAGGGCCAGGGAATATCGCTGTCCTTGTTTTCCTGGGCAACCGGTTCGACCCCCTTCATAAAGTACGCATACAGCGCTTGCATATCGCTGTCGCTGACACGTGCATAAGACGGGTAGGGCATCGCCGGGTAAAGCGTACTACCGTTCTTGGCGACACCATGGCGCACGGCCTTGTCGAAATCCTCGAAGCTGTAGTCGCCCAGGCCGGTCTTGTCCGGGGTGATGTTGGTGGAGTAGATCACGCCAATAGGCGTTTCCATTGGCAGGCCTCCAGCGAAGGGCTTGCCACCCTTGGCGGTATGGCAGGCAACACAGTCGCCGGCGCGCGCCAGGTATTCACCCTGCTTGATCAGATCGGTTTCGGCGGCGCTGATCGAGCAGCTGCTGAACAGCGCCAGGGAGGCGATAACGAGTGCTTTCATGGTCATCGCTCCTTATGCCTGAACCAGCGGGCCGGGGTTTTTGAGGTACTGCTCGCGAATCGCGCGAGCCGACCAATAGGTCAACGCTGCCACCAGGCCGGTAGGGTTGTAGCCCAAGCCTTGTGGGAAAGCGGAAGCACCAGGGACAAAGACGTTGTGTACATCCCAGCTCTGCAAGTAGCGGTTCAACGCACTGGTTTTCGGGTCGGTGCCCATGATCGCGCCACCGTTGAGGTGGGTGGTCTGGTAAGAGGCGGTATTGAAATGCTCACCAACCTTTTTACCCAGCACGGCGATGGCCTTGGGGTTCATGGCCTGGGCCACTTTGCCCATTTTTTCCATCATGAAGCGGTTCATCTTGATATCGTTTTCTTGCCAGTCGAAGGTCATGCGCAGCAGCGGCAGGCCGTAGGCATCGCGGTAAACCGGGTCCAGATCCAGGTAGTTGCTCCGGTAGGACTGATGGGCACCGTGGGAATCCATTGAGACTTGATGGGTGTAGTAATCGGCGGTGGCGCGCTTCCAGGCACTGCCCCACGCCGGCGTGCCCGGCGGGTTGGACGTACCGGCAATCGGCCGGCTGCCCGCCTGGTTGACCCACATCGGCGACCCCCCCACAAAGCCATGGGGGCCATGGTCAAAGTTGTCGGCGTTGAAGTCGTCGATGGCCACGCCATTGCCGCCCGCGCCGATAAAGTTGTTGGTGTGGGTGTCCTTGTCGAAGAACGCCTTGATGGTGCCCATGTTCTGGTAGGCGAAGTTGCGGCCTACCACACCCTCGTTGGTAATCGGGTCGTAGGGCTTGCCGATGCCCGACAGCAGCATCAGGCGCACGTTATGGAACTGGAATGCGCCAAGAATCACCAGGTCGGCCGGTTGTTCACATTCGCGGCCCTGGGCGTCGATGTAGGTCACGCCGGTGGCTTTCTTCTTGGTGCTGTCGAGGTTGACCTTGAGCACGTGGGAATTGGGCCGCAGCTCGAAGTTGGGCACCTGGCGCAAGGCCGGCAGGATGTTCACGTTCGGCGAAGCCTTGGAGTACATGTAGCACACGTAGCCACTGCAAAACCCGCAGAAGTTGCACGGGCCCATCTGCGCACCGTAGGGGTTGGTGTACGGCCCCGACGTATTGGCCGAAGGCAGGTTGTAAGGTTTGTAACCTACGTCGGTCGCCGCTTTCTGAAACAGCTGGGCGGAGACAGTATTTTTCTGCGCCTCCAGCGGGAACGGGTTGGAGCGATCCGGCGCGTAGGGGTTGCCGCCACGGCCTTCACCGACCAGTTGGCCCTTGACCGTCCAGGCTTGCCCGGAGGTGCCAAAGACTTTTTCCGCATAGTCGAAAAACGGCTCCAGCTCTTCGTAGCTGACGCCGAAGTCCTGGATGGTCATGTCCTTGGGAATGAAGTTCTTCCCGTAGCGCTCTTCGTAATGGCTGCGCATGCGCAGCTCAATTGGATCAACGCGAAAATGCACGCCCGACCAGTGCAGCCCCGCACCACCAACGCCATTGCCCGGCAAGAACGCGCCCAACTGACGATTGGGCAGGGCGACGTCATTCACGCTGTGGCGAATGGTCACCGTTTCTTTGGAGATGTCCTGGAACAGCTTCTTACGCACGCTGTAGGTCAATTCGTCGATGACCTGGGGATAGTTGCCGTCTGGATAAGTGTCCTGCATCGGGCCGCGCTCCAGCGCTACCACGTTGAGGCCCGCTTCTGTCAGCTCTTTGGCCATGATCGCGCCCGTCCAGCCGAAGCCCACAATCACTGCATCCACTTTCTTCATGATGGTCGCCACGTTTACGCCCTCTCGCCGCGAATGGAAACAGCCGGGAAGGGGTATTGCTCGTTGCGTTCCACCCAATCCATGAAATCGGCGCGGGCGCCGGGAAAGCCGATCATGGTCCAGCCGACCATGCCTTTATTACCGCCGTGAATAGGGTCGCAGAAGAAGCCTTCCTTGGTGTTTTGCAGCAAAAGGTTGAAGAACATCTTGGGCGGCACCGCGTCGAAGTGCGCAGCGACTTCACTGCCGCCAGCCTCCAGGCGTCGCAGCATATCGTCTCGGGTAGCGCTGTCTTGCGCAGCAAAAGCCTTACCGTTGAACGCTTTCGACCACGCATCCGTAGCAGCAATGCCGAGGCGATAGATCTCCTTGGGTACCAATTTACTTTGCCAGCCCATCTCCGGCGCCGCATCAGCGTTGAACGGGCCTTGCATGAACCACAGGGCGCCACTGGCGTAAGGGGTGTTCATCTGGCGGTCGATGTATTCCGGCGCGCCAGCTTCCAAGGCACCTGGGCCTTGGGCGTCAGCGGGAATCAAGCGCTCGACGGCGGCGTTGATAAACGCCCATTCCTCGGCCGTGAAATAACTTGGCTCGTAGGCTTTGTCGCTGACCGCGGGTTTGGCCGGCTCGGCCTGGGCCGGTTCCGGCGTGGCCATCAACATCGAACCGCCAAGGCCGCTGCTGGCAACCGTGACCACCGGGATCAAGGTCAAGGATTTGCGTAAAAAGTCACGCCGGGGGTTGTCTTGATCTTGATCAGACATAGGTACACCTCATCATGTGGTCACGGGTTTATCCGCCGCTTCTGGGAGCAGCGTGAAGGCTTTGCCGCTGATTGGATCCAAGCAGACACAGCACAATGGCAAACATTAGTTACAAATGATAGCAGGCTAAGAATTCAGAGGCGTCGATTCGGTGACAAAAACACCGGATCAGATCGCAGGCATCACGATTCTTTGACACGGACCTCACGCCGTATTGACCCGCTTTGAGTGAATCTGCGGCCCATCAGCCACTTCCTAGCTCGGTCACAACGTTCATGTTCAACACACGCTTACTCCTCGTTCTCGGCCTGGCGCTCACGAGCCTGTTCAGCACCGTACAAGCCGATGAGGCTGCGTCGATCCGCTCGCCGGAGTGGGCCCAGCCGGTGGGTAACCAATACAACCTGCACCAGATGACACCCACGCTCTATCGCAGCGCATTGCCGGATGGACATGCGCTGCCGTTATTGCAAAAACTCAAGATCGTTACGGTCATCAACTTCTTGCCAGAATCTGATACGCAGTGGCTCCAGTCCTCTGATATCAAACAGGTGCAGTTGAGCTATCGAACCAACCACGTCGACGATGCCGACGTGCTGGCGGCAATCAGAGCGATTCAGGCAGCAGAGGCCGATGGCCCGGTGTTGATGCATTGCAAGCACGGCGCCGACCGCACCGGCCTGATGGCAGCGATGTATCGGGTGGTGGTTCAAGGGTGGAGCAAGGAGGACGCGCTGAACGAAATGACCTTGGGCGGCTTTGGCAGCAGCAATGGTTTCAAGGATGGCGTTCGCTACATGATGAAAGCCGATGTCGACAAGTTGCGCACAGCTTTGGCGAATGGGGATTGCAGCACCAGCGCCTTTGCGTTGTGCTCAATGAAAGGCTGGATCAGCACAACGGGTAAGGAAGAAAAAAAATGGTAGGAGCGAGCTTGCTCGCGAAGAACGTTAACGATAACGCGCGTTTTCCTGGATAAACGCCGCGCTGTTGAGTTCTTCGCGAGCAAGCTCGCTCCTACAGTGAGTGCCGGCTTAGTCTTTTTTCAGCTTCGGGTTCGGGAAGAACTGCACTGCCTGCACCTTAGGATCGGCCGGCGCTTTCAACGCGGTGGTATTGACCCTAGTGCCCAATTCCTTGGGCACCGACAGGCCTTGATCATTCAGCGTATCGGTATACCCGCAGGCCACGCATTCGCGGTGCGGCACGCTGTCTTCGGTCCACATCTTCAACTTGTCCGGCTCGCTGCACGCCGGGCAGACCGCCCCGGCGATAAATTGCTTTTTGGTAATCACAGGCCCTTCACTCATGCTGCCGCGTCCTCACTCAAGCCGCTGTGGCGCAAGAGTGCGTCAATCGACGGCGCGCGTCCGCGGAAATCGACGAACAGCACCATCGGCGCCTGGGAGCCGCCACGGGCAAGGATGGCTTCACGGAAGGCACGCCCGGTCTGGGCGTTGAGCACGCCGTCTTCCTCAAACTTGGAGAACGCGTCCGCCGACAGCACTTCCGCCCATTTGTAGCTGTAGTAACCCGCCGCATAACCGCCGGCGAAGATGTGCGCGAAGCTGTTGGGGAAGCGGTTGTAGGCCGGTGGGCGCATGACCGAGACTTCATCGCGCACGCCTTCAAGTACCTGGGCCACGCTGCGACCATCGCCATGGGTGGCGTGCAGTTCAAAGTCGAACAGCGAGAACTCCAGCTGACGCACCATCATCAGGCCGGACTGGAAGTTTTTCGCCGCGAGCATTTTTTCCAGCAGGTCCTGGGGCAGGGGCTCGCCGGTTTCGTAGTGGCCGGAGATCAGCGCCAGGCCTTCAGGCTCCCAGCACCAGTTCTCCATGAATTGGCTCGGCAGTTCCACCGCGTCCCACGCCACACCGTTGATACCGGATACGCCGGCGTGCTCCACGCGGGTGAGCAGGTGATGCAGGCCGTGGCCGAATTCGTGGAACAGGGTGGTGACTTCATCGTGGGTCAGCAGGGCAGGCTTGCCACTGTCGGCCGGGGTGAAGTTGCACACCAGGTTGGCCACGGGGCTTTGCAGCACGCCATCAAGTGTACGGCGGCGGTCACGGGCACCGTCCATCCAGGCACCGCCACGCTTGTTGGCGCGGGCATACAGGTCGAAGAAGAAGCGTCCGACGTGCTCGCCGTTCTCCTTGATCTCGAACAAGCGCACATCCGGGTGCCAGGTGTCGAAGCCTTTAAGCTCAGCGATCTCGATGCCGTACAGGCGCTGCACAATGGCAAACAGGCCGCCCAGCACTTTGTCGATGGGGAAGTAGGCGCGCAGCGCTTCCTGGGACACGCTGTAGCGCTGCTCACGCAGTTTTTCGCCGTAGAAACCGCTGTCCCAGCTCTGCAAATCGGCGCAGCCTTGCTCGGCGGCGTAGGCCTTGAGTTGCTGCAGGTCCTGGGCGGCGAACGGCTTGCTGCGCTTGGCCAGGTCGCGCAGGAAGCTCAGCACCTGGTCGCTGGATTCGGCCATCTTGGTGGCCAGGCTCAACTCGGAGAACGACGCATAACCCAACAATTGGGCCAGTTCCTGACGCAGGTCGAGGATCTGCTCCATCACCGGGCCGTTATCGTTCTGACCGGCATTCGGGCCCTGGTCCGACGCACGGGTGCAGTAGGCGGCATAAACCTCTTCACGCAGGGCGCGGTCCTGGGCGTAGGTCATGACGGCGTAGTAGCTGGGGAATTCCAACGTGATCAGCCAGCCGTCGAGGCCCTTGGCCTGGGCGGCGGCAGCCATTTGCGCCTTGGCCGAATCGGTCAGGCCGGCAAGTGTCGCCTCATCAGTGACGTGCTTGGTCCAGGCCTGGGTGGCGTCCAGCAACTGGTTGGAGAATTTGCTGCCCAACTCGGACAGCTTGCTCTGCACCTCGGCGTAGCGTTTTTGCTGCTCCGGCGGCAAATCAATACCAGACAGGCGGAAGTCACGCAGGGAGTGTTCCAGAATGGTTTTTTGCGCCACATCGAAACCGGCAGCTTCCGGGCTGTTGGCCAGGGCTTCGAAGGCCTGGAACAGCTCACGGTTCTGGCCCATTTCGGTGGAGTAGGCGCTCAATGCCGGCAGGCACGCCTCGTAGGCTTCGCGCAGTTCGGCGCTATTGCACACGGCATTGAGGTGGCTGACCGGGCTCCAGGCCGCGCCAAGGCGATCATTGAGTTCATCCATGGCCAGGACCAGGCCTGCCCACGTCGGATTTTTACCCTGGCTTTGCAGGATCTCTGCGATTGCCACGCGGTTGTCGGCGAGGATCTGTTCGATGGCCGGCTGCACGTGCTCGGCACGGATCGCCGAGAACGGCGGCAGGTCGTAGGACTGCAAAAGAGGGTTGTTCGCGCTCACGGTGGGCACCTTGGCTGAAGAAACATGTAGAACAAAGATGGGGCCATCTTAATTACAATCAACACCCACCGCAGCTATCAGCAGAAGAGAGAGAGGCTATCGTGACCCTTCGCACCTATCAGAACCACACGCCAACCCTCGGCGCCGGGGCGTTTGTCGATATTTCGGCGGTGGTGATCGGCGATGTCGAAATCGGCACTGACAGCTCGGTTTGGCCGCTGACAGTGATCCGCGGCGACATGCATCGCATCCGCATCGGTGCGCGCACCAGCGTGCAAGACGGCTGCGTGCTGCACATTACCCATGCGGGGCCGTTCAATCCGCAGGGTTACCCGTTGCTGATCGGCGACGATGTGACCATCGCCCACAAAGTCATGCTGCATGGCTGCACCGTGGGTAACCGCATCCTGATCGGCATGGGCAGTATCGTGATGGATGGCGCCGTGGTCGAAGACGACGTGATCATCGGCGCCGGCAGCCTGGTGCCGCCAGGCAAGAAACTCGACAGTGGTTTTTTGTATGTGGGCAGCCCGGTCAAACAGGTTCGCGCATTGACTGACAAAGAACGCGCCTTTTTCACCTACAGCGCTGCGAACTACGTGAAGCTCAAAGACCTGCACCTGGCTGAAGGATTCGATCAATGACCCTGCATCACCCCACCGTCCTGTTCGACCTGGACGGCACCCTCACCGACCCACGCGAGGGCATTACCCGTTCGATCCAGTACGCCTTGGCCAAACTGGGCATTGATGAGCCCGACCTGACCAAACTCGAACACTTCATCGGCCCGCCCTTGCTGCAGGCGTTCATGCAGTTTTACGCCTTCGACGAGGCCAAGGCATGGGAGGCGGTGAATTTCTACCGTGAGCGCTTCAAGGTCACCGGCCTGTACGAAAACCGCGTGTTCGACGGCGTCATGCCGTTATTGGAAGAGTTGAACAGCCAAGGGCGTCAGCTGTACGTAGCCACCTCCAAACCGTGGGAATTTGCCCGCGAGATTGCGCGGCATTTCGACTTTGCCAAGTACTTCAAGGTGATCTACGGCAGCGAACTGGACGGCACGCGTACCAACAAGGTCGAGTTGATCGCGCATTTGATGCGTGAGGAACGGCTGGACCCGGCCACCACCTTGATGATCGGTGATCGCAAGCATGACCTGATCGGCGCACGCAGTAATGGGCTGGATTCGGCCGCCGTGGGGTATGGGTTTGGTAGTTTTGAAGAGCTGAGTGCCGAGGCACCGACCTGGCATTTCGAGACGTTGGACCAGATGCATCAGGCGTTTTTGCAGCGTCCTTGAGACCGCTTTCGCAGGCAAGCCAGCTCCCACAGTTGACCGCATGCTCATGTTGAAAATCGGTCAACTGTGGGAGCTGGCTTGCCTGCGAAGAGGCCCTAACGGCCAACCTTCTCCAACTGCCTCAACGCCGCTTTACGCTGCTCCACCGGCAACCCACCCAACCGCTCCACCGCCGCATAAAACCTAACCCAATCCCCGCCTTCCCGCGCGAACAACGCCGCAAACGCCGGCACCCATTGGTCATACAACCCAAACGGCAAAAGCCGCGCGTTATTCATCGGCTGGTTAATCCAGGCGTCATAACGCTTGTCACCACCCCATTGGCTATCACGCAGGTGCCGATATTCACTACGCAACTGCTCGAATTGCGCCGCTTTGGCACGGCGCATCGCGTCCGCTGCCAACGGCTGCGCGTACAACGCCTCCAGGCGTCTACGGGTATCGAGAATCAGCCGGATAAATTGATCGCGTTGCTTCAACGCCGCATCGCCGACAGGCGCCAGGCCCCGCGCCGCACGCCATTGGCGCGTGCCCTCCTGCTCGACAAAACTGGCATAGGACTCGTTGAACTCGGTGTCATTCTTCACGTAGAAGCGCTGGTGGGCCAGCTCATGGAAAATCAGCGTGGCAAGGCGCTCATCGCCCCAGCTCATCATCGAGCTCATAATCGGGTCGTTGAACCAGCCCAGGGTGGAGTAGGCCTCCACGCCGCCGATCGACACATCCATGCCCTGTTGCCGCAACAGCGCCGCCTCGCCCCGGGCCGCACCTTGGTTGTAGTAGCCGCGATAGGCGACGCAACCGGCGATGGGAAAGCAATGGTTCTGGGGTGACAGAGAAAATTCCTGCGTGGCGAAGACATTCCAGACCACATAGGGTCGGCCAATATCGGCATAAAGCCGGTAACTTTGATTGTCCGGCAGATGCAGGTGTTCACTGGCAAAGGTTCGAGCTTTCTGCGATTGAGCCAGATGCTCACGCAGCAGTGGCGGGCGAGCAGGGTCGGCGATGACTTCGGCAACCGGCTCCCGGGCCCGCAACAGGTGCCACTGGCCACTCGCCAACTGGCTGTAATAACTGACACTGGAGCAGCCGCTGAGCAGCAAAACCATCAGTCCTGGAAGAAAACGCCTGATCATGCACTGACTGCTCCTGGGTGATGGGTTCGCCAGACTATCGCGCTTGCCGGGGATTTTTCCACGGCGTGGCGTGTTTATACTCAAGCCTCTTCTCGTGTTGAGTACCTGCCATGCGCCAGCTCTTGCTTCCCGTCGCCGCTGTATTCCTCAGCGCTTGCGCCTCGACCCCCATCCCCCCCGTGGACCCGCAGCAGGCCTGGGTCGATTTCACCACGCCCACCCCGGGTTCCAAGTTGGTAATGGCTCAGCGCCTGGACGGGAAAAACCTCGACGACGGGCGCTTTTTTCAAATGCCTCCCGGCCCTCACGAGCTGATGGTGCGCTTTGACTTTGAAGTGCCCGCTGGCGGCGGCCTGGGTGGCCTCAGCCAGATGATGTATCGCACCTGCTTCATGACGCTGCAGTACGACCACTTTCAGGCCGGCCAGCGCTATGTGCTGGAAGGGCGCTCACTGGCGTTCACGCCCAACATCCGGCTGTACGACTCAACCCGCCAACTATTGGCCGAAGAGCGCAGCGTGAACTGCATCTGAGTCAGTCGTTGTTCTTTTGATAGATGATGCGCTTGGTGCCGTTTTCGCATGAGCCGACAATCATGGCTTCGTCATGGTTCTTGGCTTCTTCGGCGGTGATGATTTCCAGGGTGTAGGACGGAATCGCCTTGGCCTGGATCTTCACTTCGATTTCTTTCCTGAGCTCTTCACAATCTTTTGGCGCGGCCACGGCCGAAGTGGCCAATACACCGCAGATGATTGCCAAGGCAAAACGTTTCATGTGTGGAGCTCCCTGAATGCGCTGCGCACGAGTGTGCGCCTAGGCTGCATGGGCTATTCGACCACATTTTACAAACACGAGTTCTGATTTTACGCAGGACTAAAAATGTGGGAGCGGGCTCGCTCGCGAATACGGAGTATCAGTCACCGAAGATATCGGCTGATCCACCGCATTCGCGAGCAAGCCCGCTCCCACATAAGATGCCTGCTGTGTCAGTTGACCAGCGTGGCATCCAAGGTGATGGTTGCATTCAGTACCTTGGAGACCGGGCACCCTTCCTTGGCTTTTTTGCTCAGTTCATCGAACTGTGCCTGGCTCGCGCCTGGGATTTTGGCTTTCAGGATCAGATGCACTGCTGTAATCGCAAAGCCGCCCTCGACCTGGTCCAGAGTCACTTCGGCCTGGGTGTCGATGCTTTCAGCCTTGAGCCCGGCGTCGCCGAGAATCATGGAAAACGCCATGGAGAAACAGCCGGCGTGAGCCGCGCCGATCAATTCTTCAGGGTTGGTACCCTTGCCGCCCTCGAAGCGGGCCTTGAAGCCGTAGGGCGCTTCGCGCAGCACGCCGGTTTCGGTGGAAATGGAGCCCAGGCCAGTCTTCAGGTCGCCTTCCCAATGCGCGGATGCCTTTTTAACGATACTCATAGCTTTCTCCTCGAACGGTGGTTTTGCGTCGGTAAGGGTTCTGAGGATAGACGTCAAAACAAAGTTCATTCGTAAGAGAAACCTAGCAATCTAGTAGGAAATTTCAGAGCTACCTATTGAATCTCGGGTATATGCCCTCATTGCATAGAGCATGCACATGAAGCGGCAGGTTTTGGTTCGTCTAGAAAGCCTGCGCCCCCATTGGAGAAGCAGGCTTATGAAATCGCTGTCCGACGTAAAGTTCTCGACCCTCGACCTGGTGCCCGTACGCGCCAACGGCAGCCCGGCGCAGTCGCTGCGCAATTCCCTGGACCTGGCCCAGCATGTGGAGAAGTTCGGCTACCACCGTTTCTGGGTAGCTGAGCACCACAATATGGACGGCATCGCCAGTTCGGCCACCTCGGTACTGCTCGGTTACCTGGCAGGCGGCACCTCGACCATTCGCGTGGGGTCTGGCGGGGTGATGTTGCCAAACCACGCGCCACTGGTGATCGCCGAGCAGTTCGGTACGCTGGAAAGCCTCTACCCCGGTCGTATTGACCTGGGCCTGGGGCGCGCGCCCGGTTCCGACCAGATGACCGCCCGCGCCCTGCGCCGTGAACGCTCCGGCAGTGCCGATGACTTCCCCGAAGATGTGGCCGAGCTGATGGCCTACCTCGGCCCGCGTACCCCCGACCAACGGGTTATCGCGGTACCGGGCACCGGCACCAATGTGCCGGTGTGGCTGCTGGGTTCAAGCCTGTTCAGCGCACAATTGGCCGGTGAGCGTGGCTTGCCTTACGCCTTCGCCTCCCATTTCGCACCGCGCTTGATGCATGAGGCAATTCGCGTGTATCGCAATCACTTCAAGCCTTCAGCCGTACTGGACAAGCCCTACGTGATGCTCGGCATTCCGCTGGTGGCGGCCGACACCGATGAGCAGGCCGATTACCTGGCCACCTCGGTGTACCAGCGCATCCTCGCTTTGATGCGCGGCCAGAGCCTGGTGCAGCGCCCTCCAGTAAAAACCATGGACGGCCTGTGGTTGCCCCATGAAAAAGATGCGGTCGGTAGCTTCCTCGGCTTGGCCATGGTGGGCAGCCCGGCGAAGATTCGCGGCAAGTTGGAGGTGTTGATCGAGCAGACCGGTGCTGATGAGCTGATTTTTACCAGTGACCTGTATGAGCACGCCGACCGGATTCATTCCTACGAGCTGCTTGCACAAGTAATGAAGGGCTGAATGGTCAAACGATATACCTGTGGCGAGGGAGCTTGCTCCCGCTGGAGTGCGCAGCGCTCCCATTTTTTTTTGGGCGCGCCCGACCCCCGCGGGGGGAAGCGCCCCCCCCACAGGGGCGTTGGTTTTTAATCACGAGGGTTATCGCGCCTGTAGGCAACTTTCTTTGTGGCC
>NZ_WJZD01000032.1:0-66570 GCF_021609665.1 Pseudomonas sp. PA-1-3F
GCACTACCAAGAAAAAGAGACGGACGAGAGTCTGCCTCGGCAGCGGGAGATGAGAATAATCGGCGGGGTTGGGAGCCTCACCCGCGGCCGGAACCAGCGAGACCACCGAATCCTGGGGCCGCTGCGCAACCCAGCGGGAGCAAGCTCCCTCGCCACAATAACCGCGCTCTACAATAAAATCGCAGGCAATAAAAAACCGTGCCCGGATCACTCCGAAGCACGGTTTTTTTGCTGCGTCTTACTTGTTAACAGCGTCGGTCAGGCCTTTAGCCACAACCAGCTTGATAACTTTCTTGGCAGCGATTTCGATGGCAGCGCCAGTCGAAGGGTTACGGCCAGTACGGGCAGGACGCTCGGTCACTTTCAGTTTGCCAACGCCTGGCAGAGTGATTTCGCCGCCATTTTCCAGCTGATCAGCAACAACTTGGCTCAGTTGGTCCAGCAGAGCGCGCACGGTAGTTTTCGGTGCGTCTACTGCTTCAGCCAGGTCAGCGATCAGTTGGTCTTTAGTAATAGCCATTGTGGTGTTCCTTCCCTATCAAATTCATATGGATTGCAGAGTGCAGTGTCAGCCGTCGAGCCCGACCGTCATGGCCTGGCATCCCCGGCCATAACCACGGAGATCGGGGTTATAGATGCTTGAAACGGGGATTGGTTCGACCTGACAAATGCTGAATGCACGCTTAACGCCGAGACTTGGCGTAAGACGGGGCAAAACTAGCACAGAGACGGGGAAATATCCGCCTCAACATACCCATTTGGTCAGCTTTATCGCTCTAAACCGTGAAAAAAAGGCATATGGCCAGTGGGAGGGCGTGCAAAATGCCGTTCGGGGCACGTCTTGACCAATGGGTGCGGTACACTGGGCGACTTTTCGGGGAGGCCAACCGCTCCCCTTCAACCAGCCGAGAAGCCTATGCCGATCCGTCATTGCATCGTCCACCTGATCGACAAAAAACCCGACGGCACACCCGCAGTTCTTCACGCCCGCGACTCGGAGCTGTCCGAGTCCGCCGCCATCGAGAACATGCTTGCCGACCTCAACGAGAGCTACAACGCCAAACAAGGCAAGGCCTGGGGTTTCTTCCATGCCGAGTCCGGCGCGCACCCGTTCAGCGGTTGGTTGAAGGAATACTTTGACGGTGGCCAGGACTTCACCACCTTCAGCCGCACGGCGGTAGAGCACCTGCAAAAGCTGATGGAGGAATCCAACCTCTCCACCGGCGGCCATGTGCTGTTTGCCCATTACCAGCAAGGCATGACCGACTACCTGGCTATCGCCCTGCTGCACCACAGCGAAGGCGTGGCAGTGACCGACGAGCTGGACGTGACGCCCTCGCGTCACCTGGACCTGGGCCAACTGCACCTGGCGGCGCGTATCAACGTCTCCGAGTGGCAGAACAACAAGCAGTCCAAGCAGTACATCTCCTTCATCAAAGGCAAGAACGGCAAGAAGGTCTCGGAGTACTTCCGCGACTTTATCGGCTGCCAGGAAGGCGTGGATGGCCCGGGCGAAACCCGCACCCTGCTCAAGGCGTTCAGCGATTTCGTTGAAAGCGAAGACCTGCCCGACGAGTCCGCCCGCGAGAAAACCAAGACCCTGGTGGACTACGCCAGCAGCCAGGCCAAGCTCGGCGAACCCATGGGCCTGGAAGAGCTCTCCGGACTGATCGATGAGGATCGGCCAAAAGCCTTCTACGACCATATCCGCAACAAGGATTACGGCCTGTCGCCGGAGATTCCGGCCGACAAACGCACCCTCAACCAGTTCCGGCGTTTCACCGGGCGCGCCGAGGGCCTGTCCATCAGCTTTGAAGCGCACCTGCTGGGCGACAAGATCGAGTACGACGAAGCCGCCGGCACCTTGATCATCAAGGGCCTGCCGACCCAACTGACCGACCAGCTCAAGCGCCGTAACTGATGCTGGGCGGGGTGCTCAAGAAAGTCCTGCTGGTGTTGCTGGTGGTGGTTGCGATCCAGAACTGGGGCAAGGTGGAGCGGCTGTTCAACCCGTCCCAGGTGGCGCCCGAGCACGTACGTGCCTCTGCGCGGGTGGTGCTCTATGCCACCGAGTGGTGTGGGTACTGCAAGCAGATCCGGCGTTTTCTGGACCAGAAGGGTATCCCGTACCAAGCCGTCGATATCGAGAAGGATGCCAAGGCGCGCAAGGCGTATGAGGCGCTGGGCGGTGGCGGGATTCCGTTTGTGGACGTGAACGGCACCTTGATTCGCGACTACAACCCCGAAGCAATCATGGCCGCCCTGAAGTAACACCCAATCAAATGTAGGAGCTGGCTTGCCTGCGATGGCGGTGTAACAGGTTCAATACCTGTGACTGACACACCGCTATCGCAGGCAAGCCAGCTCCCACACAAGTCTGCTCTGCGCATCGAGCTCTGGGGTGTGATTTAAAATTGGCCTCCAGCGACACCATCGCCGAGCGTGTCGAGCTGAGGTATTTCTTGCCTGACAGATTCAGCAGCGAAAACCCCAACGCAGCCCTAGCGCAGCACAATCATGCGGCCCAACAGGCTGTGCTGTTCAAAACCCAGCACCGCTTGCAAGGCGTTCAAGACCGCTACAGGGTCCTGGCTCGGAAAGCTGCCGCTGACGCGTTTGGCGGCCATGTCCTCGTTAAGCAGAAGAATTCGACCGGGGTAATAACGCCTCAGGTCCTCGACCACATCGGCCAGGGGGGCCTTGTAGTAGTTGAGCCAACCCTCGCGCCAGGCCAGGCGTGAGGCGCTGTCGACCCCATGCAAAGGGTCGGCAATACCATCGGCGTAGGCCACTTGCTGGCCTGCTGTCAGCACCTGTTGCTGGCCCTGTTTGGAGGGCGTCACGCCCACACGGCCGGACAGCACAGTGACCTCGGCGCCGTCAGGTTGCAGGCGCACTTCAAACTGAGTTCCCAGTACTCGCGTTTCACCGCCGCTCGCCTCCACCACGAAGGGTTGGCCGGTGTGGGTCACGCTGAAAAAACCTGCACCACGGCGCAATTGGATGTGCCGTTCGCCCTGGCTGAAATCCACGGCGATGGCGCTGTCGGCGTCGAGGGTGACCTTGGATTGATCGGCCAGGGTGAAGGTCTTCACCTCCCCCGGCGCCGTCACATAATCGGCGCCCCACTCATCGACCCAGCGTGACGGCTGCCAACCGATGCCCATCGACACCATCAGCAGCAAGCAGGCGGCGACGGCCAAGGCACCAGACCAACGCGCTACCCGGGAGCGTTTGGAGGCGTTGATCGTGTTGAGGTAGCCCTGCAACGCGAGCGCGTCCTCGTCGGCCAGCTGGCGCGCCGGTACTTCGCTTAATTCCCAGAGCACCTGGGCTTGGGAGTATGCCTCGACGTGTGCGGGATCTGCGCGTAACCAGCGGCTGAACGTGGCCTGGTCGCCGCTGCTGGGCTGGTCATGCAGCAGGCACAACCAATCGAGCGCGGCCTGTTCCTGGGCGGGCGTGGGCGTGACGTTCACGGGGCGTTCCCTGGCGTGCGTGGAGGCGATGGTTCGCGAAGGCTGGCCTTGCAGGCTTCGAGGGCGCGCATCATATGTTTTTCCACGGCGCTTTGGGACAGGCCCATGGCCTTGGCAATTTCGGTGTACTTGCGCCCGTGGATGCGGTTAAGCAGGAAAATCTGGCGGGTGCGCTCGGGCAAGCTGCGCAAGGCGGCTTCCACATGACGCAGATCATTGCCCGCCTCCAGCGCTGCCTGGGGTTCGCAGCCTTGGTGGTCGGATTGTTCCGGTAGCCAGCCTTCGCTGCTGCGCGCCCGTGCGCTTTCGCTGCGCAGGTGGTCGATGGCGATGTTGCCGGCGCAGCGCAGCAGGTAGGTGCTCAGCTCTTCGACCTGCACCAGCGGGCGACGCCAGAAGCGCAGGAACAGATCCTGCACCAGGTCGGCTGCCGTGGCGCGGCAACCCACACGGCGGCTGACCAACGCCTCCATTTGCGAGCGCTGGGACAAAAACACCTGCAGGAAATGCGCGCGTCCACCCGCTGCATCCGGGTGCGGAGTGTCCTGAGAAGATTGCGGTGGTTGGGTCCTCATGGCCGGCTCAAGAGAGGGCGAACGCCGCAACAGGGCTGGCCAGAAGAGCGAGCCCCGCGAGGATCAAGGCCAGCCTCGGCCGATACGGCAACAGCAACACCAGTAGCAAGGCGCTGAGCATCAACACCGCGCACCACTCCACCAGGCCCTGACTCCAACCGGCGCCCAGCACCGATGGCCAGATCGACACGCCCAGCAGCAACCAACCGCCCACCCGCAACCCCAAGCGCCGAATGGGCGTGGGTTTGCTGTGCAGCAGTTCGCCGTGGTGACGGTCGGTGGACAAGCACAGTGCCATGAACCCGGCGTAGCACATCAATAGCGCCAGAAGCATCAGTTGGCCTGCTGCTTGAGTGTTAACCCGCGGGCACGCTCGGCCTTGGGTAGCGGCGCGCTGCGGTGGTGCATCGTCCAGGCTGCCCAGGCGAGGAACACGCCACTCGCCAGGCAGGTGAGGTCGAAGCCGGCCATGGCCCAGTCGCCACTTGGCACGGAGACGCCCAAGTGGTGCGAGGTGGTGATGGCGTTAAGCAATGGAATGGCGGCAAACAATAGCGCGCCGAGGCTCAGTTGCTCGACCCAGCCCTGGCGACCGGGCCGCAGCAAGGCGTGCAACAGGCTCAGGCCCCAGGCGATAAAGAACGCCTGCACTTCCCAGTCCGAACGCTCGGTGAAGCTCACCGGCAGCAGGCGGTTGGCCCAGAAAAACGCTGCAATGGCGATCATCAATCCGGACATGCTGGCGATATTCAGCACCTCCACCAAACGCAGTTCAAAGGGCATCACCGAGGCCTTGGCGTGTTTGAGCTGGCGTTTACCCAGCCAGATCACCAAGCCTGTGCCGATCATCGCCGTGCCCGCCAGGCCGCAGATAAAGTACAGCCAGCGCAGCGCCGGACCGGCGAAATGGCCCATGTGCAAACCGTAGAAACTGCCACCAACGACCGCTGGCAACGATGGCTCGGCACTGGCCCGCAACAGCTCGCCAGTGGTGCCGCTAAACGACAACGTACTGCCCGACGCATGCACTACGCTGTCGGAGCCGGCGCGGAACACATTGACCGAGGCGTTGACATCGCCGGGGTTGTTGACCGCCACACGCCCTACATGACCACCTGCCCACTGCTCCCGCGCCTGCTGGTACATCGGCATCAACGGCAGCAGTTTGTCGGGCTGGTCGAGGGCCGGCGCATTGTCAGTAGCGGGGAACAGCTCACTGAAAAACGCCCGGCTGTCGTCACCGTAGGACGCCACGATGGGCGCGGGCATGACCATGCTCATGAAAATCACCAGGCTGCTGTAGGTGATCATCAGGTGAAACGGCAGCACCAGCACCCCCACCGCGTTGTGCCCGTCCAGCCAGGAGCGCTGGCCTTTGTGCGGGCGGAAGGTGAAGAAGTCCTTGAAGATTTTCTTGTGGGTGATGATGCCGGTGATCAGCGCGACAAACATCACCATGGCGGCGATGGTCGACAGCCAGCGGCCCCACGGGTAAGGCATTTGCAGTTGGAAGTGGAAGCGATAGAAGAACTCGCCGCCCTTGCTTTCCCGGGCCTGCACCGGTTGGCCGGTGACGGGGTCGAGCACTTTCTGGATGAAAGTGCCGCGCTTGCCGGGCTCGACCTTGTCTTGCCACATCACCGACAAGCCGGGGTCGCGGCGGTTCGGCAAGGTAATGAACCAGCGTGCGGCGGTAGGCGCCTGCTGTTGCAGGTAGTTTTGCGCGACGGCGAGGCTGCGCCCATCGTCCAGGGGATGGGCCTGCACTTCGGGCTGCATCCAGTGGGTTATTTCATCTTTGAAATAGGCCAGGGTGCCCGTCAGGAAAATCGCGAACAGCAGCCAGCCGAAGATCAAGCCGGCCCAGGTGTGCAGCCATGCCATGGCCTGGCGAAAGCCCTCTTTCATGTGCGAGCCATCCAGAAACCAATGCCGGCCAGGGTGGCCAAGAGTGCGCTCGGCACCATCACCCCTGCCCAGGCGCGCCATGCCGTGCGGCAGGCAAAACACCAGAGCACCGCCAGCAGGTAGAACACAAAGGAACTCATCATGCCGGTGACCACCGCATCGGCACGGGAGGTGGGCAGCCAGAGCGCCAGGCAAATGGCGGCCAGGGAAGCCATCAGGTAACCGCCAATCACCGCCGCCAGCACGCGCGAGGTGACGGCGAGGCGGTAGGACACGGGCAATGAGGTTTTGCTTTTCATGCGGCAGGCGCCTGGTTCATCAGCGCGCAATATTAATGATAAATATTCTCATAAGCAAAAGAGAACGGATGAATCACCTGCCTTGGCCGATTGCCGAACCTTGTCATGCGCCCTACAATGCGAACAATTCTTGTTCTCTAAAGCATGTCGAATGCTTGTGGAGTGATCGCGTTGCAGCCGTCCAACCCCGTCGAAGTGTTGTACAACGACCATCACCACTGGCTCACCGGCTGGTTGCGACGCAAGCTCGGCTGCCCGGAAAACGCCGCCGACCTGGCTCAGGACACCTTTATCCGCGTGCTCAGTGCGCGGGAAGCGCCAACGCTGATCGAGCCGCGCGCCTTCC
The DNA here is from genome assembly GCF_021609665.1 of Pseudomonas sp. PA-1-3F. Lineage (NCBI taxonomy): Bacteria > Pseudomonadati > Pseudomonadota > Gammaproteobacteria > Pseudomonadales > Pseudomonadaceae > Pseudomonas > Pseudomonas sp. PA-1-3F. Next base: position 6,608 of record NZ_WJZD01000032.1, read on the forward strand.
TCACCACCGTGGCCAAGCGTGTGCTGTTCAACTTCTACCGCCGCCAGGACCTGGAGCGCGCCTACCTCGAGGCCTTGGCGCAGATGCCCGAACACGTGGCGCCGTCGGAAGAAGACCGCGCAATCATCCTGCAGACCCTGCTGGAACTGGACCAACTGCTCGACGGCTTGCCCAAGCAGGTCAAACGCGCCTTCCTGCTGGCCCAACTCGACGGCCTGACCTACGCGCAAATCGGCGCGCAACTGGGCATCTCCATCGCCACGGTCAAACGCCACCTGACCAAAGCGGCCATGCGCTGCTACTTCGCCCTATGAATGTCTCCAGCCAAGTCGCCGAACAAGCCGTGCACTGGTTGCTGGAAATGCAGCAAGGCACGCTCAACCCACGCCAGCAGGCGGCCTGGCAGCAATGGTTGAATGCCCACAGCGAACACCAACGCGCGTGGGAGCAGATCCAGCGCGTCAACCAACGCCTGCGCGGCGTGCCCTCGCCCCTGGCCCACGCGGCGTTGAACGCGCCCACCTCCACCAGCCGGCGTCAGGCGCTTAAATTGCTGTTGATTCTGGGTGCCGGTTCGGCCGCCGCCTGGAGCCTGCGCCAGCAACATATTCTGCCGCCGCTGACGGCTGACTATCGCAGCCCGGTGGGCCAGCGCCGCACAGTACAGCTGGCCGACGGCAGCCAGTTGCAGCTCAACACCGGCAGCGCGGTGGATGTGCATTTCGACGGCCAACAGCGCCTGGTGCGCCTGCTTGAAGGTGAAATCCTGCTCACCGCCCGTGCAGGCCAGGCGCCGTTGCACGTGCTGACCGGCCAGGGCCTGCTCAGCAGCCAGGCGGCGCGCTTGACTGTGCGCCAGTTCAACGACCACACCCAACTGGCGGTACTGGCCGGTCAGGTCGAGGTGATGCCCAACCGCTACAACGGCCTGCCGCTTAGTGTCGACGCCGCGCACCAAGTCAATTTCACCCGCAAAGGCTGGGACACCCCGCGCCCCACCGACGCCAACAGCGGCGCCTGGGCCGACGGCATGCTGGTGGCCGCACACATGCGCCTGGAAGACTTCCTCAATGAATTGGGACGCTACCGTCGCGGCCAGCTCCATTGCGATCCACAAGTCGCCAACCTGCTGCTGTCCGGCAGTTACCCACTGGATGACAGCGAACGCATCCTCGACCTGCTGGAGATCAGCCTGCCGGTGAAAGTGCGGCGCTTTACCCGTTATTGGGTGACCGTGCAGGCACGTGCGTGATGCATAGCGCTTTTTGTAGGAGCGAGCTTGCTCGCGAAAAACCTCAACCCACCGCGTTAAACCAGACAACCCGCGTGATCGTTGACGACCTTCGCGAGCAAGCTCGCTCCTACAGTGGGCGGTGAGCTCGAAATATTTTTTTGCAGCTGTGAGCCGTTTTCCGCACCTGGCGTGACAGAGAAGGAAAGCCACCTTGATCCTTCCTTCTCAGGACCGCCCTTCATGCCCCAGCACCCGACGCTTCTCGCCCGTACACTGCGCCAACTCCTGCTCGGTGCCAGTCTCAGCCTGACCACACTGCCGGCGGTGATGGCAGCCGACGCCAAGGCGTACCATATCGCCCCGACCACCCTGGAAGCGGCCCTGAATCAATTCGGTCGTGAAGCCGGCGTGTTGGTGTCCTTCGGTTCCGCCGTGACGGCCGGGATGCAAAGCCCTGGGTTGTCGGGCAGCTACAGCGCTGCCGAGGGCTTGCAAAAACTACTGGAAGGCACCGGCCTGCAAGCCCGCGCCGAGGGTGACAACGCCTACAGCCTGCAACCGGCTGGCGCCCCTGCGACCCTGGAGCTGCAGACCTCCAACGTGGTCGGCGACTGGCTCGGTGACGCGGCGCAAACCAACGTGTTCGAACACCCCGGCGCCCGAGATGTGATCCGCCGTGAAGAATTCGAACGCCAGGGCGCCACCCAGGCCCGCGAAGTGCTCAACCGCATCCCTGGCGTCAACGCCCCGGACAACAACGGCACCGGTAGCCACGACATGGCGCTGAACTTCGGCATTCGCGGGCTCAACCCGCGCCTGGCGTCGCGCTCCACCGTGCTGATGGATGGCATCCCGGTGCCCTTCGCGCCTTACGGCCAGCCGCAACTCTCCTTCGCGCCGATCAGCATGGGCAATATGGACGCGGTGGATGTGGTACGCGGCGGCGGTGCGGTGCGCTATGGCCCGCAAAACGTCGGTGGCATCGTCAACTTCGTCACCCGTGCCATCCCGGATGCGCCGACGGTCAAGGGTGGTTTGCAGACCGAGACCAGCCCCTCCTCCAGCCACGACGGCTTCAAGACCACCGGCAACTTGCTGGCTGGCGGCACCGCCGACAATGGGTTGGGTGGCGCGCTGCTGTACTCCGGCACCCGCGGCGGCGACTGGCGCGAAAACAGCAACACGCGCATCGACGACCTGATCCTCAAGGGCAAATACCAGTTGGACGACGCCAACAGCTTCAACGCCATGGCGCAGTACTACGAAGGCCAGGCCGACATGCCGGGCGGTTTGAACGTCAAGGACTACAAGGCTGATCCGTACCAGTCCACCCGCCCGTATGACAAGTTCTGGGGCCGCCGCACGATGTTCAATGTGGGCTATCGCTACGAGCAGGACCGCCGCGAATTCACGGTCAACAGTTTCTTCACCAAGACCCTGCGCAGCGGCTACCTGGACCAAGGCAGCTTCCTGTCGCTGTCGCCACGGGAATATTGGGTACGTGGCCTGGAAACGCGCTTCGCCCAGGGCTTCGACCTCGGCCCCACCAGCCACGAAGTGGGTGTTGGCTACCGCTACATCAATGAAGCCGGCCACGAGCTGCGCTACCGCACGCCGATTGCCGTCAACCAGCAAATCCCCACCACCAACAGCCGCAACGACCGCGACACGCGCGGCGGCACCGAAGCCAATGCGTTCTTCATCGACGACCGCATCGACATCGGCAAGTGGACCATCACCCCAGGCATTCGCTACGAGATGATCGAGTCCCAGCAGACTAACAACCTGAGCAACGTCAAATACAAGGGCGACTACAACACCGCACTGCCAGCGCTGAACGTGCTCTATCACCTCACAGATGATTGGAACCTCTACGCCAACACCGAAGGCTCGTTCGGCAGCGTGCAGTACAGCCAGATGCCCAACCGTGTGAACAGTGGCGAAGTGAAACCGGAAAAAGCCCGCACCTGGGAACTCGGCACGCGCTACGACAACGGCAGCTTGCGCGCAGAAATCGGCGCATTCCTGATCAACTTCGACAACCAGTACGACAGCAACCAGACCAACGACACCGTGATCGCCCGCGGTGAAACTCGCCACCAAGGCATCGAGTCGAGCATCAACTACGCCCTCGACGGCCTGAGCCCCGCACTGGCCGGCTTCGATGTGTACGCCACCTACGCCTATGTGGATGCGACCATCCGCGAAGACGGCCCCAACAAAGGCAACCGTGTGCCCTTCTCCTCCAAGCACAAAGGCACCCTCGGTGTGGGTTACACCGAAGGCCCTTGGAAGCTGAATGTGGACAGCAGCTACCAGAGCAGCCAGTTCGCCGACAACGCCAACACCCAGGCCGAAAGCGCCGACGGTGCCAATGGACGCATCCCCGGCTACATGCTGTTCAGCAGCCGCGCAGCCTATGACTTCGGCCCGCAGTTGTCGGACTTGAATGTGGCGGTGGGGGTGAAGAACATCTTCAACAAGCAGTACTACACCCGCTCGTTCGACGACAACAACAAGGGCAAGTATGTGGGTGAGCCGCGTACGGTGTATGTGCAAACCTCTATCGCGTTCTGACTGTATTTTGTAGGAGCGAGCTTGCTCGCGAAAAACTCACAGGCGCCGCGTTCATTCAGCAAACACGCGTTATCGTTGACGTTTTTCGCGAGCAAGCTCGCTCCTACAGATGGTTTTCAGTATGTTCAGGATCTAACTGCCCGCCAGGCAACTCGGGGTGGCCGCCACCAACGCGTCAATGGCACACCGCGTCTTGGCCGGCATATGCGCCGCCGTCGGCCAGATCACATGGATCGGCGCAGGTTGCTCACGGTAGCTGGGCAGCACGGCCTGCAACTGCCCGCGCAGCGCATAGTGGGCAATCAACCAACTCGGCAACCAGGCCAGGCCTACGCCCGCGATAGCGGCATCGGCTACCGCCTGGAGGTCGTCCACGATCAAGGGCGAAGCCAGCCGCGAGCGCTGCGCGGTGTTGCTGCGGTAGGCAATGCCACGATGAGCGGCCAGGTCTTCGATACTGCCAATAGCACCCTTGCGCTGCAAATACGCCGGTGACGCCGCCAGCCCCATGACCTGCTGACCCAAGAGGCGCGCACTCAGGCGGTCGGTGTCGGGCAACGGGCCGATGCGCACGGCCATATCGAAGCCTTCCTGCACCAAGTCGATCATGCGGTCGGAAAAACAAAGGTCGATTTCCAGTTCCGGATAACGATCCAGCAAGGCCCACAACGCTGGCGCGGCATAGTGATGCCCAAACGCCAGGGGCACACTCACTCGCAAACGCCCGCGAGGTTGCTGGCGGCCGCTTTCCAACACGGACTCGGCGGCCTCCAGCTCTGCCAATGCGCGCAGGCAATGCTCGTAGTACGCCTGCCCGTCCTCGGTCAACCGCTGGCGCCGGGTGGAACGCTGTAACAGGCACGTGCCCAGGCGCGCCTCCAGACGCGCCAGGCCCTTGCCCACCGCAGAACGCGTGAGGCTCAGGCGTTCGGCGGCTTCGGTGAGGTTGCCGCTTTCAACAATCTGCAGAAAGAGTTCGACACCATCAAAACGTGGGGTAGCCATGCTTAATTGTCGCCCTCTATTCCCTTGTTCAAGGAAAAATTATCGCTAATAAAGAACCTGATTCCCGAGAGAATAGCCCCTCCCGCTTTCGAAAGGAATGTCGTATGCCCCGCGCCGCCGCACTCTCGGCCCTCACTCCCCCGCGCACCGCCAGGAACGGCCTGGCCCTCACCGCCGTCTGCCTGGTGGCCCTGATGTTCGGCCTGGAAATCTCCAGCGTGCCGGTCATCCTGCCGACGCTGGAACAGGAACTGGGCACGGGCTTTCAAGACGCCCAATGGATCATGAATGCCTACACCCTGGCCTGCACCAGCGTGCTGATGGCGGCGGGGACCTTGGCGGATCGCTTCGGTCGTCGGCGTGTGCTGGTGGTGTGTCTGTGGGTATTCGCCCTGGCCTCGCTGGCCTGTGGCTTGGCCAACGATGCGCCGACACTGATCGCGGCGCGTTTCGTCCAGGGCATTGGCGCCGGGGCCATGATGATTTGCCAATTTGCGATCTTGTCCCATCAGTTCCGCGAACCGGCGGCGCGTGCGCGGGCCTTTGCGATATGGGGCGTGATCGCTGGCGTGGGCCTGGGTTTCGGACCGATGGTGGGAGCCATGATCCTGGCCGTGGCGGACTGGCGCTGGGTGTTCCTGGTGCATGTACCGCTGACCCTGCTCACCTTGGCGTTGTTGCACATCAGCGTGCAGGAATCCCGCGACCCGGCCAACCATCGCCTCGACATCGCCGGCATGCTGACCATGACACTCACGGTGTTTGCGCTGGTTTATTTCATCACCCAGGGCAGCGAAATCGGCTTTTGCGCCCCGGCGATGCTCGGCTGGGCTGGCCTGTCGGTCTTCGGGCTGCTGCTGTTTATCTTGATTGAGCGGCGCAGCGCCCATCCGATGTTCGACTTCTCGGTGTTCCGCATCCAACGTTTCAATGGCGCGTTGATGGGCTCGATCGGCATGAACTTCAGCTTCTGGCCGTTCATGATTTACCTGCCGTTGTACTTCCAGGCGGGCCTGGGTTACGACACGCTGACCACAGGCGCCGCCTTGCTCGCCTACACCTTGCCGACTTTGCTGGTACCGCCGCTGGCCGAACGCCTGGCCCTACGCTTTGGCGCCGAACGCATCATTCCCCTGGGCCTGGGGGTAATGGGCGCAGGGTTCATGGGAATGGCCGCCGTTAATTACGCCGAACAACCCAGCACGGCGCTGGTGCTGCTCAGTTGCGTGATCGCCGGTATCGGACTGGCGTTGACCAATTCGCCGACCACCAACACCACCACCGGCTCCGTCTCGAATGACCGCGCAGGCATGGCCTCGGGCATCGACTTCAGCGCACGGCTGATCACCCTGGCGCTCAATATCGCGCTGATGGGCCTTGTGTTGTTGTTAGGGATCAGCCACAACCTGGCCCATGTGCTGCCTGACAGCACGGCAATGGAGTGGGCAAGCCTCAGCCAGCATATTGCCGCCGGCAAGCTGGATGCGCCGGGGCTGACCATTCTGGATGCGCAAACAGCGCTGCGCAGCGGCGCCGGCTGGGCCATGTTGTTTGCGGGGTTGGGCGCCTGCGGGCTGGCGATGCTGAGCCGGCATTTCTTCCGGCGTGAGCGCTGAACGAAAAACGGGCCTGCATGTGCAGGCCCGTTTTCAGTGGGGGAATGAAAAAACAATCAGCCGTTAATGGCAGCGTTTTCGTTTTCCAGGAATTCCTCTTCCAAAGCGTCTTCGTTCACTTTGTTGATTGGCTGGTTTTTACCGGCAGCGCGCGGCTTGCCTTGCAGTTTGCCAAACAGATGTTCCAGTGCGTGGTCGAGCTTGACTGCGGCGCCATCGATCGCTTGCTCCAGCGTATCGGCTTTATGGCACACGGAAACTGGTTGATGGCCCTTTGGCCGTGCTTCCAGACGGCAACTCAAATCGTGGGGGCCGGGCTTGTCGCCGTTCTCGTCCCGCAGGTAGACCTCTACACGGGTCAGGTCTTCTTCATAGCGTTCGAGCGTGCTCTCAATGGTAGTACGTACCCACTCCTCCAGTCGGATGCTGCTTTCAATATGGTTATCGCTATTGACTTGGATTTGCATAGTTCTTCCCTTATTTCAGCTAGCTCGCCAGAGGTCACAAACTGCAACACCGGGGTGGTGAAACCATGACCTCTTGATTACACAATTGAGCACCTGCTGAAACATTTCAACCCCTTTGCAAAGATAAATCCTACATTACAAATTAACCCTGACGACGAGCAAAAACGCTGGTAGGGTGGGGAGTTAGTTACAACTTCTTACGTTCTGTTTTCCTCACAATTGCCCCTCTCCCAACGGGTGCAAGCTGCGAAAAATACCCGCTTCCTCCACCAGCCAGTCATGCACCGCACGCACGCCCGGATGGTTCAACGCGCCCGGCGCATACAGCAGCACGTAGCGTTTATGGTTGGGCACGGCCAGGCCGAACGGCACGATCAAGGTGCCGCGCTCCAGCTCATCGTTCAGCAAGGTGCGCCGCGCAATCGCCACGCCCATGCCGGCGATGGCGGCTTCGATAGTCAGATGATTGCGGTTGAAGGTGTGCCCGCGCCGTACGTCGGCACCGTGGTAGCCGATGGCATTGAGGTAAAACTCCCATTCGGCATATTCATAACTCCCACGCCAGGCCGTGATGTCGTGCAGCAGCGGGAAATGGGCCAGGTCCGCCGGGCCATGCAAGGGTGGGCGGCCACGCAACAGGCTGGGGGCGCACACCGGGAATATCTGTTCGTCCAACAGGGCTGTGGATAACAAGCCAGGGTAGCTGCCGTCGTTGAGGTCGATGGCCAGGTCGAAGTCGCCTTCATGCAGGGCGATGCTGCTGTCTTCGGCGACCATGCGCAGTTGAATGTCCGGAAAGCGCTGCTGAAAACGTGGCAGACGCGGGGTCAGCCACTTGCCCAGAAACGAGGGGATCGAACGCAGGCGCAAGGTGCCGCTGATCATCCCGGCGTCCAGGCGCTGCAGTTCGGCATCAATGCTGCCATAAGCCTCACCCACCACGGCCGCCAGGCGCTGCCCCTCGGCGCTGAGTTCAACGCCTCGCGCACGCCGATGAAACAGTCGAAAGCCCAGGCGCTCTTCTAACTGGCGAATTTGTTGGCTCACCGCTCCCGGCGTGATGTGCAGTTCCTCGGCGCAGCGGGTGAACGATAGATGCCGCGCAGCGCAGGAAAACACATGCAGCCAGACATAGGTCTGGCCATGGAGGGGGCGAGTCATAGCGTTTAGTCCTGCTAAAGGGTGTCTTAGGATAATTCGTTGGTCAGTACTGATCCAGAGGCTCAGTATCGCGCCAATTCCGCCTGCTCTACAAAACATGGCAGCGATTTCTACTCCATTGCTTGTAAGGCTTTAGCATGGCTATCAGTGTTTTCGATCTATTCAAGGTGGGCATCGGCCCTTCCAGTTCCCACACCGTCGGCCCGATGCGCGCTGCCGCGACATTCGCCCAAGCCCTGACCGACCTGCATTTGCTCAGCCAAACCCGTCGCGTCGAAGTGCGCCTGTATGGCTCGCTGTCCGCTACCGGTGTCGGCCATGCCACCGACCGCGCCTGTGTCATGGGCTTGATGGGTGAATGGCCAGATCGCGTCGACCCGACCTCGATCAATGCGCGTATCCAGCAACTGCGCGAGTCCGGCCAATTGCTGCTGGCGGGCTCTCAGGCAATTGCTTTCAACTGGCACACCGACTTGCTGCTGCTGGACGAAAGCCTGCCGTACCACCCCAACGCCATGTCCTTGCACGCCTATGGCGACAGCGGCCTGCTGAGCGAACAAACCTATTACTCGGTGGGCGGTGGTTTCATCATCGAAGCCGCCGAAGCTGCATCAGGCATTGCGCCGACCAGCGACGTGCAATTGCCCTACGACTTTTCCAGCGCCGTAGAACTGCTGGCCTTGTGCAACAAGCACGGCCTGCGGGTATCCGAGCTGATGATGGCCAACGAACGGGCGTGGCGCAGCGATGAAGATATCCGCAGCGGCCTGCTGCATATCTGGTCGGTGATGCGCGAGTGCGTGGAACAGGGCCTGCGCGATGAAGGCATCCTGCCCGGTGGCCTGGATGTGCCCCGTCGCGCCGCGAAGTTGCATCGCAACCTGTTGGAAATCGGTAAGCCCAACGTGATCACCTCGACCTTGTCGGCGATGGAATGGGTCAACCTGTTCGCCCTCGCCGTCAACGAAGAAAACGCCGCTGGCGGGCGCATGGTCACCGCCCCGACCAATGGCGCGGCCGGAATTATCCCGGCAGTGCTGCATTACTACATGAAATTCAACGCCGACGCGTCTGACGACGACGTGGTCAATTTCTTCCTGGCCGCCGCTGCCGTCGGCATCCTCTGCAAGAAAAACGCCTCCATCTCCGGCGCCGAAGTTGGCTGCCAGGGCGAAGTGGGCTCGGCCTGTGCCATGGCCGCCGCAGGCCTGGCCGATATCCTCGGTGCCACCCCGGAGCAACTGGAAAACGCTGCCGAAATCGGCCTGGAACACAACCTCGGCCTGACCTGCGACCCGGTCGGTGGCCTGGTGCAGGTGCCGTGCATCGAGCGCAATGCCATTGCGGCGGTCAAGGCGATCAACGCCACGCAGATGGCCCTGCGCGGCGACGGCAAACACTTCATCTCCCTCGACCGGGTCATCCGCACCATGCGCGATACCGGCGCCGATATGCATGACAAATACAAAGAAACTTCACGGGGCGGCCTGGCGGTCAGCTGGGTGGAGTGCTGATCGAAGCACTGCTACCCGCCCCAACGTGAGCCCGCGCAAAAATAATAACGAGGCAATACCGATGACTGATGTACGTACACCTGCTGCCGAAAATCCCGATGTCAGAGAAAACACAGTAACCACCGGTTGGACCAAACACGACACCACCTGGATGCTCGGCCTCTACGGCACCGCCATCGGCGCGGGCACCCTGTTCCTGCCGATCAATGCCGGCGTCGGTGGTTTCTGGCCGCTGATCGTGCTGGCGCTGCTGGCCTTTCCGATGACCTTCTTCGCCCACCGTGGGCTGACGCGCTTTGTGCTGTCGGGCAAATCCGGCGACATCACCGAAGTGGTCGAGGAACACTTTGGTGTCGGCGCCGGCAAGCTGATCACCCTGCTGTATTTCTTTGCGATCTTCCCGATCCTGCTGGTGTACAGCGTGGCGCTGACCAACACCCTGGGCAGTTTCATGGAGCACCAATTGCACATGGCGCCGCCGCCACGGGCGATTCTGTCGCTGGTGCTGATCCTCGGCCTGATGGCCATTGTGCGCTGTGGCCAGGGCGTGATCGTCAAGGCCATGAGCGTGCTGGTGTACCCCTTCGTTGCCGCCTTGCTGCTGCTGGCATTCAGCCTGATTCCCAACTGGAACGGCGCGTTCTTCGCCTCGGCCAGCGAAGGCATGCCGCTGCCGCTGTTCTTCAAAACGCTGTGGCTGGCGATCCCGGTGATGGTGTTCTCGTTCAACCATTCGCCGATCATCTCCGCCTTTGCCGTGGACCAGAAGCGCGTCTACGGCGCCCAGGCCGAGCGCAAAAGCAGCGGCATCCTGGCCACCGCCCACGGCATGATGGTGCTGACCGTGATGTTCTTCTGCTTCAGCTGCGTGCTGGCGCTGTCACCGGCTGACCTGGCCGCGGCCAAGGCGCAGAACATCTCGATCCTGTCGTACCTGGCCAACCACTTCCAGACGCCGGTGATTGCCTACGCCGCACCGTTGATCGCGCTGGTGGCAATTACCAAGTCCTTCCTGGGTCACTACATTGGTGCCAGCGAAGGCTTCCAGGGGCTGATCGTCAAATCTCTGCGTGGGCGCAACCGTTCGATGTCGTCCCAATGGCTGGAACGCTGCACCGCGTTGTTCATGGTGCTGACCTGCTGGGCCGTGGCCACCTTCAACCCGAGCATCCTGGGCATGATCGAAACCATGGGCGGGCCGATCATCGCGTGCCTGCTGTTCCTGATGCCGATGTACGCGATTCGCCGCGTGCCATCTTTGCGCCAGTATTCAGGTCAGGTATCGAATGTGTTTGTGGTGGTCATCGGCCTGATTGCGCTGTCTGCGATCGTTTTTTCCGTAATGCCCTGAATTAGCTCACGACATACATCCAATGTGGGAGCGGGCTTGCCCGCGATAGCGATCATTCAGCCAACTATTGATTGGCTGATACACCGCAATCGCGGGCAAGCCCGCTCCCACATTTGGATTTCTGTGCCGGGTAAATCGCTGTACGGCACGGCCTTTGCTGTAGAACTTTTGAGGAAAACGGAATTTGGCCAGTGGTCAGGCAATGCGAACTAATCCCGACACCGGCCGTCAATGACTGCATGTTCTTATCAGGCGGTAACGCACCATGGACAATCCTTTTCAGATCATCACCGACACGTTCAGCCCCCAATACCGCGTCAACCTGAGCATCCAACGGCTGGACGGCAGCATCATGCTCACCCTGTCTGACGAGACTGGCGTAGTGGCCAAGCGCATGATCAGCGCCGAACAACGCAACGACCCGCAGCGCCTCAGGCGCCTGGTGCAAAGCATCCAGTTCGGCATTGCCATCGAGCAAGGCCATAGCGCTGTAGAAATCCTGGAGCTGATGACGGACGGCGACAGCCACAAACTCCTGCAGCGACCGCCAGCCCGTACCCTGCCCTTCAGCGTCGGGCTTTAAAGCTCGCCCTTCTCGGTCTCCAGGCTCGCCTCGCCCTTGCGACGCGGGCTTTCGACCTTCACCGAAGGGAAGGCCGACGATGCGTAGCGCACCACCAGGATTGCAAACGCCAACAGCAAAATGCCGCCGCACAGGTAGATGATGCCCAGGTCCGGGGGGTTGTGGTGCGACACGTTGGAGATCAGCAAACGCGTGAGCGCAGTGATCGCCACGTAGATCAGGAAGCGCACCGGCATGTGGTTGGTCTTGAAGTAAATCCCGACCATGGCACCCAATTCCAGGTAGATGAACAGCAGCAAGATGTCATCGATCTTGATATGGCCGTTCTCCAGCATCCCCAGAAATTCCATCACCGCCGCCCAGGCGGTCACCGCACCAATGGCGAACAGCGCCAGGTAATGGAACGACTCGACAAACAGATTACCCAGCGACTCGGCCAGCCCGTGTACTTGCTGACGCAGCCTTTCGGCCCAATTGATTTTCACGATGATGCTTCCTTAGGTCGGCTCGACCGGATAATGCGGGGTGGACGTGACGGTTGTTCTGCATGCAGAAAAAAGGCCAGGGCTGGGGAATAAGATGGTGGCCGTGTGACACGAGGCACTTAAATTACCCCCCGATCGTTCCCACGCTCCGGGTGGGAACGCCGCCTGGGACGCTCCGCGTCCCTCAGACCTGCTCGTGGGTGACGCGGAGCGTCACGGGATGCATTCCCACGCAGAGCGTGGGAACGATCGACCTCAGCGTGCCGTGCGAAATTTCCGGTTCAGCCCCCTATTTCCCAACTACATTAAAAACCTACTACCCAAACCCCGACGTTTGGCTTATCCTTTTCGCTGTATATAAATACAGTAGTCGCAAAAGACAACTATCGTGAAGGCATGTGAGGTGGTGAATGGCCGTCGAAGTGGTATACCGCAGCAGCCGAGATCTGGAGCGTTTGTTCATGGATAAAGCCGAAGCTGACCGTCATGACAAGATGCTTGAACTCGCTGAGTTGCTGGCAGAGGTGTTGCAAAAAGCCGTGCCGTCGTTGAGCGAGCAGCAGGTGGAGGAAGCCGGGATTTACATGGCGAAGAACCGTGATGTATTTGCCAAGGCGTTCAAGAGCCAACCGGACGCGCTGTCCGAGTTGCTGAACCCGGCAGCCGAGTAAAGCCCGAATTGAACAGGCCCTGAATCATGGATTCAGGGCCTTTTTAATGCCTGGCCTATTTGTACAGCAAGCGTTCGGCCAGTTCATCGGCCACCCGCGCGGGGGAGCGTTTTTCGGCTTGGGCGTGGGCAAAGATTTCGGTCAGGCGGCTGCCGATGTTCGACAGGTGTGCGGTGATGCCAGGCAGGTCGGTGCCGGCGTGTTTGAGGGCGACGTAGATCAGCCCGCCAGAGTTGATCACGTAGTCTGGCGCGTAGAGGATGCCGCGGCCTTCCAATTGGTCGGCGATGTCCAGGTTGGTCAGTTGAGCGCTGGCCGAACCCGCCACGGCGGCGCAACGCAACTGGCCGACGCTGTTACGGTTGAATACGGCGCCCACGCCGCACGGTGCGAGGATGTCGCAGGGCGTGCTGAGCAAGGCGTCGTTGGCAATCGGGTGGGCACCCAGTTGCTCCATGGCCAGTTGCACCTTGCCGTGGTCGATGTCGCTGACCAGCAGCTCGGCACCGGCGGCGTGCAATTGTTCGGCCAGGGCATAACCGACATTCCCCAGGCCTTGCACCGCGACGCGCAGGCCCTCGAGGTTGTCGCTGCCCAGGCGCGCCATGGCGGTAGTGCGGATACCGGCAAACACCCCCATGGCAGCATGAGGTGCAGGGTCTCCGGCGGCGGTGGTGCTAGTGACAAAGCGAGTGTTCTGGGCAATGCAGTCCATGTCGGCGACCGAGGTACCGCTGTCGATCGAGGTGATGAAGCGGCCGTCGAGTTTTTCCACACAACGGCCAAACGCCTCGAACAGCGCCGCACGGCTTTCCACGTGCACTGGGCGGATGATCACCGCCGTGCCGCCGCCCACCGGCAGTCCGGCCAGCGCGGCTTTGTAGCTCATGCCTTGCGCCAGGCGCGCGGCATCGGCCACGGCGGTTTCATCATTAGGGTAAGCCAGGTAGCGACAGCCACCCAACGCTGGGCCCAGGCGACTGTTGTGGATGGCGATGATCGCCTTCAAGCCGGTCACCGGATCAACGCTCAGGTGCAGCGATTCAAGGCGGGTGCTGTGCATGAGCGCAAACATCAATGGGCTCCCGAATCACTTCTGGTAGTGGGCCAAGTATAGGCTTGCGGCAGAAAACTGCTGGATTGCGCTGGAATAAGCCGCGCGTTTTCGTGGGATCTACGACATAAGAGCGTGGGATATCTCTCAAGATGCTGGACGAAAATTCGCAGCAAGGCTAAAACGGGGGCATATGCCGGAGAACTCAATGAATCCCCGCACCGCCTTTTTCGCCTGCCTGGACCGTTCACCCCCCGCGCTGTTTGAGGCCGCGCTGTGGATTGCTGCCGAGCATGACGCCAGCGTGCAGCCGGCGTTGATCCTGCACGACCTTGGCGCGCTACGACAACAGGTCAGCCTGGGCATGCCCCTGCTACCGGCGGATGAACTCGGCCAGGCGCTGCTGCGGCGCATGAATGACCTGGGGTTTGCCCAGGATGACCACACGCCGTTGCGCCCCGCCGCCGCGCTGCTGGACAAAGTGCTGCAACGCAAACGCGGGCAACCCTTGGCCATGGGCCTGATCGCCCTGGAGATGGCACGGCGCCTGGATATCCCCATGGTCGGCGTGAACTTCCCTGGGCACTTCCTGCTGCGGGTACCGGGAGCCGATCACCTGTTGGACCCTTGCGGCGGCCGGCGCCTGTACCCCAACGACTGTCGCGAGTTGCTGGCGCGCCAGTACGGGGCGAAGCTGAAATTGCAGGCCGACCACCTGCTGACCGCCGAGCCACGGGCCATCCTGCAACGGCTGTCGCGCAACCTGCGCCAACTCTACCTTGCCAACGACGAGCCACTGGCCGCCCTGGTGGACGCCGAGCGCGTACTGGAACTGGGCAACGCCAGCGCCTCCGACTACCTGGCGCGGGCCAGCCTGTATCAACGCCTGGACTGCCCCAGCGCCGAACGCTTCGACCTGGAACACGCCCTGCTGCTCAGCGACGACCCGATCCAGCGCCTGCGCCTGACCGAGCGGCTGGGGCATCTGCCACCCAACTCAGTGGTGCACTGACCCAACTCCCAACTGTAGGAGCGAGCTTGCTCGCGAAAAAACCCAGGACACCCCGTTTAACCAGGATGCCCGCGTTATCGTTAACGTTTTTCGCGAGCAAGCTCGCTCCTACAGTTAGCGATTGAGAATATCGCCAGGCAATGGCGTGTTCGGTGTAGTGGGTCCCGGCGAGCGCACCTGAATAATCAGCAACGCTGCAATCACCGCCGGAATCGCGCAGAAGAAGAAAATCTGCTCGACCGGTATATGCATCGCCAGCAGCAGGCTGCCAAACAGCGGTCCCAGAATCGATCCGAATCGCCCCACACCCAACGCCCAACCCGTGCCGGTGGCGCGCACGTGCGCCGGGTAGAAGTTGCTCGCGAAGGCATTGAGGGTCAGTTGCCCGCCGATGATGCAGAACCCTGCTGCAAACACGCAGGCCACCAGGTAGCGTGGGTTGTCGTGGTTCAAGCCCAGCAGGATGGTGCACAGCGCTGCCGCCGCCAGCACGCCGGACAGCAACCGTACTTTGCTTTTCAGGCGGTCGGCAAACCAGGCCATGAGGATGGCGCCCAAGGTGCCGGCGAACAGGAACATGGAGGTGACCAGGTTGGCTTCGTTCAACGCCAGGCCGCTTTCGAGCAATAGCGACGGCAACCAACTGATCATGAAATACAGCAGGATCAGGCTGACAAAAAAGGTCGCCCAGATCAGCAGCGTCGGGCGCGCGTAGCCGTTGCGAAACAGCTCCACCACCGTCAGTTTGCTGCCCTGCTCCTGCAAGTTTTCCGCTTCGGTCGCGGGCGGTGGTTGCCAGTCGGGCAGCATCCGCGCCGTGACTTTGCGCAAACGCAGATAGGGCGGCGCATCGCGCAACAGGCGCGGCAAGGATTCGGGCAACAGCCACACCAGAAACGGGAACAGCAGCAACGGCGTCACACCGCCGGCCAGGAACACCGCCTGCCAGCCAAAGCTGTCGATAAACCCCGCCGCCACGAAGCCACCCGCCGCGCCGCCGAACGAAAAGCCACAGGCGGCCAGGGTCACCATCAAGGTGCGCAGGCGTGGCGGCGAATACTCTGACATCAACGCCATGGCACTGGGCATCGCACCGCCCATGCCGATCCCGCAGATAAAACGCGCCGCCATCAACGTGGTCAGGGAATTGGCGAACACCATCAATACCGTGAGGCTGGCGTAGATCAGCACGCATGCCAGCAGGATACGTCGCACGCCAAACCGATCCGCCAGCGGCGTCACCAACAGCGAGCCGAGGGTGAGGCCCAGCAGGTTGGCGCTGAACACGGGGCCAAACGCGGATTTTTCCAGGCCCCAGTCCTGAGCCAGCGCCGGCACTACATAGCCCAACACCTGGGCGTCGTAGCCATCGGTGACCAGTAGCAGTGCCAGCAGCAGGAGAATCAACCATTGGTAGCGCGACACCGGACGGGCGTCGAGTGCCGCACGAAAGCTGGCAATCTGATTGTGCATCGCAAGGTACCTGTTTTTTTATGATTGTTCCCACGCTCTGCGTGGGAATACAGCCCTGGACGCTCCGCGTCCGTTTTTAGAGCCGTGACGCAGAGCGCCACATGAGGCGTTCCCACGCTGAGCGTAGGAACGATCATTAAAGGGGGTTCAGGGGGTGTCAGGTTGACTGGCGGGGTGGGCCTGCACGAAGGCTGGATGTTGGGCCGCCAACCCCGCCACCCGCCCAATGCGTGGGTATGCCGCCAAGGGCACCTTGAAACGCTCGGCCGCGTACAGCTGTGGAATTAGAAACGCATCGGCCAAGCCCGGCTGCTCGCCAAAGCAAAACCCGGTGTCGCCAATCAACTGCTCCACAGCGCCCAGGCCCTGGCTGATCCAGTGCCCGATCCACTCCAGCAATTGCGCCTCATCGTGCCCCCACTTGCGCAGCAAGTTCTGGGTGCTGGAGTTATGCAACGGGTGGATATCACAGGCGATGATCGACGCCACCGCCCGCTCATGAGCGCGCGCTACCAGGTCTTTGGAGAGCAACGGCACCTGGGGATAACGCTCCTCCAGGTACTCAATGATCGCCTGTGACTGGATCAGCAACGCCCCTTCATCAGTACGCAATGCCGGCACCCGCCCTTGGGGGTTGATCGCCAGGTATTCAGGCTGGCGGTTGGCGCCGCCTGTCGGCACCAGCAGGTTGACCGGCAGCGCGGTGAAATCCAGGCCTTTGAGAGCCAGGGCAATACGTACTCGATACGACGCGGTAGAACGGTAGTAAGTATAGAGTTCCATGGCCCTGCCCTCTCAGCGCGCCGCAACCACGGTACCGCGGCATTCGCCGAAGCCGATGGAGGCAAAGCCCTCTCGGCTGCAACGGGCACGCAGAATGATTTCGTCGCCGTCTTCAAGGAATTTACGTACCTCGCCGGAGGCCAATTCAATCGGCTTCTTGCCGCCTTCGGTAATTTCCAACAGGCTGCCGAACTGCCCCGGCTGCGGGCCAGACAACGTGCCCGAACCAAACAGGTCACCCGCCTGCAACTGGCAGCCATTGACGCTGTGGTGTGCCACCATTTGCGCCACGGTCCAGTACATATGCTCGGTGTTGCTCAGGGTCAGGCGATGGGCGGGCAGGTTTTGCTCACGCATCGAGGCCGTGGTGAGCAGCACTTGCAGTTCGATATCAAAGGCGCCCGCGTTCTGATCGCGCTTATCCAGCAGGTATGGCAGCGGTTGCGGATCACCTTCAGGGCGTGGTGGCTGGGCTTTGCGGAAAGGCTCCAAGGCTTCGGCAGTCACCACCCACGGCGAGACGCTGGTGATAAAGCTTTTCGACAAGAACGGCCCCAGCGGCTGGTACTCCCAGGCCTGGATATCCCGCGCCGACCAGTCGTTGAGCAGGCAGAAACCGGCGATATGCTCGGCGGCATCGCCAATGGCAATCGCGTCGCCCATGGCATTGCCCTGGCCGATCCAGATGCCCAGCTCCAACTCATAGTCCAGGCGCGCACACGGACCAAAGGTCGGCTCGGTCTGGCCGGCGGGCAAGGTCTGGCCTTTAGGGCGTCGCACCTCTGTACCCGAGGGGCGAATGGTCGATGCACGGCCGTGGTAACCAATCGGCACGTACTTGTAGTTCGGCAACAGCGGGTTATCGGGGCGGAACAGTTTGCCGACGTTCTGCGCGTGCTCGATGCCGACATAGAAGTCGGTGTAGTCATTGATCTTGGCCGGCAGGTGCATCTGGCAATCGGCGGCACGGTGCAGCACTTGCGCCTCGCGGGTTTGCAGCTTGCTGCCTTCGGCCAGCAGTTCCAGCAGGCGCTGGCGCAGGGCAACGCGAGGCCCACGGCCCAGTTCGAAAAACGCGTTCAACTGCCCGCCCGCAGTGGCTTCGACGGCGCGCCGGGCATCACCGTCAAACTCATCCAGCGCGGCGTGCAGGTCGAGGATCATGTCGCCAATCGCCACGCCACTGCGCGGTGCCGAGCCGTTGATGCTGAACACGCCCAGGGGCAAGTTCTGCAGAGGGAAATCCGCGTGACCATTGGCCGAGGCCACCCAGCTGTGGGTCTGCGTTGGTTGAGTCATGGGTTATCTCCGGTTCGGGTTGAAGGTGGCGGGCAGCGAGGCCCAGCACGCGTCGTAAGCAGGTTGCAGTTGGGGGCACTCCAGGGCGAACTGGGTCGGACGCAGCACTTGGCTGGTCTCGAACATGAAGGCCATGGTGTTATCGATCTTGTGCGGCGCCAGGTCCACGTTGATGGCCTTGGTGCAGGTCTCGCCATCCGGGCCGTGGGCGCTCATGCAACTGTGCAGCGATGCGCCGCCCGGCAGAAAGCCTTCGGCCTTGGCATCGTAGGCACCCTGGATCAGGCCCATGTATTCGTTCATTAGGTTGCGATGGAACCACGGCGGCCGGAAGGTGTTCTCGGCCACCATCCAGCGCGGCGGGAAGATCACGAAGTCGAGGTTGGCCAGGCCATGCACGCTGGTGGGCGAGGTCAGCACGGTGAAGATCGACGGGTCCGGATGATCGAAACTCACCGTGCCAATGGTGTTGAAGCGACGCAGGTCGTATTTGTACGGCACATTGTTGCCGTGCCAGGCGACCACGTTGAGCGGTGAATGGTCCAGCTCGCAGGCCCACAGTTCGCCGAGGAATTTCTGTACCAGCGTGGTCGGTTGCTTGAGGTCTTCGTAACGGGCGACGGGCGTGAGGAAATCGCGCGGGTTAGCCAGGCCGTTGCTGCCAATCGGCCCCAGGTCAGGCAGGCGCAGCGGGGCGCCATGGTTTTCAGCGATGTAGCCGCGGGCTTGCGCGTCCAGCAGTTCGATACGGAACTTGAGGCCACGGGGCAGCACCACGATTTCCAGCGGCTCGACATCCAGCACGCCCAGTTCGGTGGCGATGCGCAAGCGGCCCTGCTCCGGCACGATCAGCAGCTCGCCGTCGGCGTTGAAGAACACGCGCTCCATGGAACGATTGGCGCGGTAGTTATAAATGCTGATGCCCGAAGGTTTTTCCGACCCCGAGTTGGCAACCATGCCGACCAGTCCATCGATAAAGTCCGTGGGTTCACTCGGAATATCCAGCGGGTTCCAGCGCAGGCGGTTGGGCGTCACCGCCCCCAGCGGGCCACCGGCCAATTGCCGCGCAAGTTTGACGAACGCCGGGTGATTGGCGGACGGCTGGATGCGGTACAGCCAGGTGCGCCGGGCTTCGCTACGCGCCATAGTGAAGGCAGTGCCGGAAAACAGTTCGGTGTAGAGCCCGTAGGGGGCTTTTTGCGGCGAGTTCTGGCCGACCGGCAGCGCGCTAGGCAAGGCTTCGCTGGCGAATTCGTTGCCGAAACCCGAAAGGTATTCGAGGTCCATGGATCTTCCTCTGTACAGAAGTTGTTTTTATCGTAATCCAGTTACGCATAACGTAATTTGATCACTGTCGACCGTCAAGCTATAAAGACGCCCATTCATCTCTCGGATTCTCGCCCTTCCATGGAAAAGCCCCGCGACACCGGTAAACAGAAAGTCCGCTCGGCGGAAGTCGGCACCGATATTCTCAAGGCCCTGGCCGAACTGTCCCCGGCCACCTCGCTGTCACGCCTGGCCGAGCATGTGCAGATGCCAGCGAGCAAGGTCCACCGCTATTTGCAGGCGCTGATCGCCTCGGGTTTTGCCGAACAGAACAGCGCCACCAATCATTACGGCCTGGGCCGCGAAGCGTTGCGCGTGGGGCTGGCGGCGCTGGGCAGCATGGATGTGTTGAAAGTCGGCGCCATGCCCTTGGCCGAACTGCGCGATGAGTTGAATGAAACCTGCTTTCTGGCGGTGTGGGGCAACCAGGGCGCGACCGTGGTGCAGATTGAGCCAGCCGTGCGCGCCGTCACCGTGGTGACGCAGTTGGGCTCAGTGCTGCCGCTGCTCAGCTCGTCCACCGGACTGGTGTTCAGCGCCTACTTGCCGTCGCGGGAAACCGTGGAGTTGCGCGAACGCGAGGTTCAAGCCGGCACCGCTCACACCTTGGCGGACGATCAAGCCTATGCCAGCGTGTGCGAGCAAATCCGCAGCCGCGGCCTGCACTTTGTACATGGCCTGCTGATGCCCGGCGTGGATGCGTTGTCGGCGCCGGTGTTCAATGCGGTCGGGCAAGTCGCGGCGGTGATGACCGTGGTCGGCCCAACCTCGCTTTTCCATGCCGATGAAGATGGCCCGGCGGCGCAGCACTTGCTGGCGGCGACCCGGGCCGTGAGTTGGCGGATGGGCTATCAGCCCTGAATTATTCTTCGCTGCGGGACAGCGCCACGGCCACGCGATCCTCCAACGCCTTGACCTGCGCGCCGGCCACCACGTAGTTGTTGGTCAGCATCGAGAACACCAGCTTGCGCCCGCCGGCAGTGGTGATGTACCCACTCAATGACGAAACGCCGCCCATGGAGCCGGTCTTGGCGTGCAGGTTGTTTTGCGCCTGCGTGTCGCGCAAGCGATAGCGCAGGCTGCCGCCGGTCATGCGGTCGGTGTTGCCGGCAATCGGCAGCGCGTTGTACCAGGCGTCGAACCACGGCTGTTTGCTGGCGGCCAGCAGCAGGTCGGTGAGGGTTTGCGACGACACCAGGTTGCGCCGTGACAGGCCGGAGCCGTCGACCTGGTTGAACGTGGCGGTGTCCAGCCCCTGGCGCTTGAGGAACCCGGCCACCGCCACAGCGCCCGCCGCTGCCGTGCCGCTATTGGCCGTCTTGCGCCCCATGGCCTTGAGCAAGGCTTCGGACATATTGTTGTTCGAAAGCTTGAGCAACGGTGTGATCAACGCCTGTAACGGCGCCGATTGGTGCTCGGCCAGCACCGTTACCGCCGCCGGGCTTGCCCCGCCCATCACCCGACGCCCCAGTACGGTAATGCCCTGTTGCGCCAGGGCCTGTTCAAACAGATTCGCGACCAGTTGCGTTGGCTCCCAGACGCTGACCAATTGCTGGCTCTGCTTTCCCGGCGCTACTGCGCCGCTGAGTTGCAGCAGGTTGGTGCCGTGACGGCGATTGATTCCATAGCTGTTGCCCGGTCCGCTCATGGCACGGTTGCTCAGTTGCAGGTAATCAGTAGGCGGGAAAATATCGACACTCACCGGCGAGCCGTTCCGCAATGGCGCCTTGGCCGTAACCAGTACGCTGCCCGCATCAAAATCCGCATTGGGCGCCACGGTCAGCGCCGAAATCTGCGCGCCGTAGTAGGTGGTTTCATCGTCATGGGACCAATCCACCCCCAATCGCTCGGCATCGAACCAGGTGTCGTCGAACACCAGATCGCCTTGTACCTGGCGTACGCCCTGGCTGGCCAACTGCGCGGCCAGCGCCTGGTAATCGGCAAACTGAATGCTTGGGTCACCCAGGCCACGCAGGTACAGATTGCCGGTCAGGCGGTCGCCCTGGCGTATGCCGTTGCTCAGCAGTTGGGTGGCGAAGCGGTATTGCGGCCCCAGCACACCCATGGCCGCCGCCGTGGTCAACAGCTTGAGGTTGGACGCGGGCACCAACCGGCTGCGTGGGTTGTGCTGATACAGCGTGGTGCCCGTGCGGGCGTCACGTACCATCAGCGAGACCGTAGCACCTTGCAGCGCCGGATCGCTCAGCAGTTTATCCAGGGTTGCCGAAGTGGAAGTTTGGGAGACGCTGGCGCAGCCGCCCAGTAAAAAACTCAAACCGACCAGCAGGGTGCCGGTGCGTAGCCATTTTCCAAAGTACATCAGTAGCGTTTTCCATAAGCATGCAATGGCGGCAACGCTAACAGCTCGCTATCAATGTGGCGACCGCTTTCCTGTAGGATCTGGCTTGCCTGCGATGCAGACAACTCGGTGTATCAGGTAAACCCAGTCGATGCCATCGCAGGCAAGCCAGCTCCCACAGATAAATGAATCAGAAGGTCAAGGTACTGGACACCGACACCTGCCGCGCATCGCCCATGGACACAAACTGCGTATTCACCGAGGACGTGTAGTAGGTACGGTCGAACAGGTTTTTCACGTTGAGCTGGAACTTGACCTTCTGCCCCTCAAGCCTGGTGTCGTAGCTGGCGAACACATCAGCCACGGTGTAGCTGGGCAGTTCGAAACTGTTGGCCGCATCCCCTGCCCGCTCGCCGACATAACGCGCCCCGGCGCCGACGCGCAGTTGATCACCGCCCAGGATGCTGCCGAAGTCATACACCGCTGACAGCGAGCCGGTGCTTTTTGCCACGTTCTGCAGGCGGTTGCCTTTGAGCTTGGGGTCTTCGGTGACCTCGGCATCGGTGTAGGCATAGCTGCCGATCAGGCTCCACTTATCCGTCAGCTGGCCGCTGGCATCCAACTCCAGACCACGGGAGCGCACTTTGCCGGCCACGCTGTACTCCGAGGTCAGGCCCTCGCCTACCTGCACCAACACGTTGCGTTTATCGATGGTGAACAACGCTGCGCTGGCGGTGATACGCCCCGGCAGGTCGAACTTGGTACCCAGCTCCCAGGCTTTGGATTCCTCCGGCTGCAAACTGCCATTCAACACGGTTTTATTGGCCAGTGGCGCGATGGTGGAGTTGGGTTTGAACGACTCGGTGTAGCTGCCGTAGAACGACAATTCGTCACTGTAGCGATACACCAACCCGGCCCGAGGCACCCACTTCTGGCCATTGCCGTCGGTGTTGGCGGTGAACGGCACGCCTTTGCCGGCGTATTGGTCGTACATCTGGTAGCGCGCACCGCCGACCAGAATCCATTGATCGTTGAGGTGGATGGCATCCTGGAAGAACAGCGAATCGCTGCGCAAAAGATCGGTCTGGTTGCTGTCCGGCGCGCTGACTTTGGAACCGGCGACTTCGTTGCCGTATACCGGGTTGGTGTAATCAAAGCTGCCCCGCGGTGCCTGGCGGATCAGGTCGGCACGGTAGATCTTGCGGTACTCATCGTCCAGGCCGAACACCAAGTCGTGCTGCATACCCGCGACATCTACCTTGCCTTCGAGGCTGGCGGTGGCGAAGCGGTCGGTGGTCAGTGCGCCCTGAGTGCCGTCCATGCTGCGGGTCAGGGTGCCGTTGGTGTTGACCTTGACCACGCGCACCTGGCTGGCGTCGTAGGTCTCGCGGTTCCAGCTGTAACCGAAGTGGGCTTTCCAGTCGTCGTTGAGATCATGATCGACAGTCAGGCGGTACAGATCGGAGCGGCCTTCCATGTTGTTGAACGGCTCGTCCAGACGGCGAGTGGCGGGGATGTTCAACGGATGGTTGGTCTTGGGATCGATGGCGGTGCCACGGTCGAACGGCGCGAGAAATTCGCGGTGCTCATAAGCCAGCAGCACTTGGGTGGTGTCGCCATACCAGGCCAGGGAGGGCGCCACCAGGGTTTCGCGGTGGGTGCCGTAGTTGCGCCAGTAGTCTTCGTCTTCATGGTCGACGATCAGGCGATAAGCCAGGCCGCTGTCACCCAGGGGCCCGGTGGTGTCGAGGTTGCCGCCGCTGCCGTTCTTGCCGCTGCCGAAGGTCGAACCGCGTGCGGTCAGGGAGGTGGACTGCACCAGCTCAGGCTTTTTGCTGACGATATTGACTACACCGCCTGGGTCCTGGATGCCATACAACAGCGACGACGGGCCCTTGAGCACTTCGACGCGCTCGGCTGTCGCGTTCAAGGCACGGCCCTGCACCATTGGCATACCGTCCTTCATGATCGAGCCGTTACGGTTGTCGCCAAAGCCGCGCAACATCACCGCGTCCTGGGTGCTGCCGAGGGTGTTTGTCTGGGTGATACCGCTGATATTGCCCAGCGCGTCATCCAGGTTGCGCGGTTGCTGGTCGCGCAGCACTTGAGCAGGCACTACGTTGACGGTTTGTGGGGTTTCCAACAGCAACCCATGGGAGCGCATTACCGAGCTGGTCGGCGGCGGTTGGTAGCTGGTGCTGTCCTGGGCGAGGTTGGCGCCGCTGATGGTGGTAGCGCCGAGGTTGACGGCGCCGTCGGTTGGCACCGGCTCCAGCGCCAGGGTGCGGGCATCGATCTGGCGGAACGTGAAGCCGGATCGGCTCAGCAGGCGTTGCAGCGCCTGCTGAGCCGTCATCGGCCCGCTGACTGCCGGGGCATTGAGGCCGTAGGGCGCTTCATCGGTATAGATCACGCTGATGCCGGTGACCCGGCTGAACTCGCTCAGGGCCTGGGGCAGTGGTTTGGCTGCCAGGGCAAAATTGAACTGGGCGCTGTGCTGCTCCTGCGCACGCGCAACGCTCAAGGGCAGCAACGCCAGCCCCGACACTGCCAAGACCGAAGCTCCCAGCCACTGTTTTACCCAACCGCCCGCCGTCGACTTCATGCTCTGAGAACCCGTGTTGAAAACGCTGTTAATGCGAATAGATCGCAGTTTCAAGCACTACACGGATGGGGCGCAGGTTTACCTCACATGGGTTCGCAACTATTTTTGTGTATGCCGCTCTCGAGGCCACTCGCGGCCAGGCACTCCTTGGCACTCTTCTTCAATTTCTTGATCAAGCGCTCCTGACGCAGCGCCTCGCCCTTGCTCGCACATTGCTCGGTATAGACCAAGGCCACGGCAGGGCTGGACAGAAAAAACCGTGCGCCCTTGCCGCTTTGGTGCGAGGCAAACCGGCGCACGGGGTCATTGCTGATACCGCAGTACAGCGAGCCATTGGCGGCCCGCACCAGATAGACGAACCAGGGTTTGGGTTCAGAGGGATCAGTCACAAGTCGATGTCGGCAAACCAGAAGAGCGCCAAGCTTATCAACGCCCGGCCTGAAATGCCTTCAAGCCTTTGAGCGCCTGGGCACGTACCGCGTTTTTCAGCGCGGGCGACCAACCCAGCAACAGGCCCTTGAGGCCCAACGCCTGGCGCGACCAACGCCACAGGTCGAAGTGGTCGTGGTGTTCACAGATCTTGCCGTCACGGAACACGAACCGCGCACCGATATCGTTGACCACGGTATTGCCGGTGGCGCTGAACAAATACGTCGCCACCCAATGGGCACTGCCGGTGCTGTCATCGCTGCGCACATGGTCGAACGTCAGGGAAAAATCCTTGGCCCGCGTGGTAAGCATGCGCCACATATCACCGGCATCCCGCCCGCGCAGTTCGCCGAACGCCGGGTCGCTGAAGACCACATCGTCGGTGTAGCAAGCGGCCATGGCCTCGGCGTCAAGGCGCTGAAAGGCCTCATAGAAGCGGTGGATCAGAGCATCGTGGGCAGCACTCATGGGCAGGTTCCGCAGCAATTATTGTCAGGCCTGCACGATAATCCGCACAGGCCGCGAAGACCATGGGCATTCATGACAAAAATAGCGCTGCCGTCGATCTGGATCTCTTCAGCGGTCGGCAGTGCGAACTTGGACACTAGCCGCGCGGCCTTGACGGCTATCAATGCAGGCGCGTTGCAACTGACCTCCGTCAGGGTCGCATCACTTACGGTCGATTAACCAGCGGTTACGCGGGCACAAGCAAGTACATCGCACAATGGGTATTTCGTCTCAACTAATTTGACCGGGAACTTAAACAACCCTCAACTAATGCCAGCAGGCGCTAACAACAAGTTAGAGCACTTAGCGCACCAACCCCATACAACTAATACGAATCCTGCACTTGGCCTTTAGTTAAACCACTGTCATAAAACTGCAACTTTCTAAGGCACCATTCCCGATGCACGCGCATAGGCGAACAGTTCAACATCGGTAGAGATACTCAGCCGCTGCATCGCTGTACTTTTCTGTTTGCTGATAGTGGAAATACTCCGGTGGACCTTGGCCGCGATCTGGCTGACAGTCATGCCGCTGGCCAACATACGCACCACCTCGCTCTCCTTGCCGGACAACTGCGGCTCATGGGACTGATTGCCTGTCCCCGCCTCCACCAGTTGCACCCGCAGGCATTCACTGGCGAAGGTCTGGCCTGCGCACACGGCTTTGATCGCCAGGGGCAACTCCTTGGCAGAGGCACTTTTGGCGACCACTGCCTTGGCACCATGGGCGAAGGAGGCACGCAAGGTGGCAACGTTGGCGAACATCGTCACCAGGATCACCGGCACGTTCGGGTACTGACGACGCAGCAGGCTCAACAGGCTGTAGCCATCGGCTTGCTGACCGCCCGGCATTGCAAAATCGGTGACCAGCACGTCACATGCCGTAGTACTCAACACCCCGAGCAGTTGATCGGGACCGTCGGCTTCGCCGACCACCTTGCACTTGCCATTCGCCTCAATCACGACTCTCTGCCCGACTCGGACAATAGGGTGATCGTCAGCAATAATTACTCGAAGCATAGATACCTACGAATGGTGGCAACTTGAATCCGCGCAAAATACCTCTGTCGGCGATTATCAACAACTGCTAACAAAGACCCGCTTGCAGCCGAAACCAATGTTTAGTAGTGGCTATTTTTTGGACTACAACATAATAGGAAACCACCTACAGCAAAAACTAGACTTCCAAATAACTTAAACCCTCTGTAAACACCTTTCACAGAGTGGACAGATAATCCAGATAGGTGCGCAAGCGTGCCTGGAACGATGTCAACTCCGCCTGGTGCGCAGACACGCCATCGCGCTGAACCTGCTCGATCAACCTCACGGCACAGGACTCAAGCCCTGTTCCTCCTATAAATACCAGGCTACCCGTCAATCGATGCAGGCGTTCGGCGGTCAATGATGCGTTCAATGCGGCACAGGCACGGCCCAACAGGTCGTGATCTTGCCAAGCCTCGACCAGCAGATTTTCCAACAGTTGATTGACCACCTGTTCACTGCCAAACGTCGCGACCAGGCTCGCGCGGGCGGGCCACCCCATAACCTTCGCAACAGGCTCCGCACCGATAGGCATGTGATCGGCACCCGGGAGCCATCGCGCCAAAACGGCACTTAATTGTTCCAGGGTCAGAGGCTTGAGCAGCCAGGCATCCATGCCCGCGTCGCGGCAGCGCTGGGGGCTGTCGTTTTGCAGGTCGGCGGTCAACGCGATGATCGGCACTCGCCTCAAGCCGACGTGGTGCTCATATTGGCGAATGGCGCGGGCCATGCTGTAACCGTCCATGACGGGCATCTGGCAATCAGTGATCACCAGGTCAAAGGGCCGACGAGCATAAGCCACCCGCCCGAGATACCCGTCGGCGACCAGCTCATGGTCCAACCCGAGTTTTCGCAGCAAGCAACCCAGCAATAGACGGTGGGCTGAATGGTCCTCCGCCACCAGGACATGCAACTGCCGCCAGTGAGGCGGGGGAGTAACAGGCGATTTCGATTTGCGGCTCGCGCCTGCGGTTGAACCTGACAGCGAACCCATCAGTACCTCTTCGTAGCTATTGATACGGCAGCAACCTTCGGCACTGGCGCAATAGCCATAGAGGCCTACTCAGGCAGCAACGATCGCCACATTCCTTTGAATGCTATCGACAAAAAACCAATAACCTTTTGAATGGCTTAAAGCCGATACAACAACTACGAAAAAACGCGAACTCACCCTATTCGATCCACCCTGCCAATGTCGTATTAGTTGTATTTCCCCCGCGCACACCTCTCGCTAAATTGTGCCCCACCCCAAAATAGGGACGGCTTGCCACTCCCCGGCCGCCGCAAAAAATATCGAGACCGTCGCACCGACAACCACCCGCCGACACCGAAGCGGGCGTTGCGTTGCACGCACCTCTATCTGCCAGCCTGCAATGGAAAAAACAGAAAAATGAAGAGCCCTGTAGCCCTATTGAGCAGTGCCCTGCTGCTCGCCATGAGTTCATCGGTATTCGCAGCCAGCAGCGTGGACTTGGCCGTCAAAGGGCTGATCACACCCAGCGCCTGTGCACCTAGCCTTTCAAGCGGCGGGATTGTCGACCACGGAAAAATTTCGGCCAAGGATTTGAGGCTGGATGGATGGACCGTGCTTAAAAGTCACAACCTGCAACTGGGCATCACGTGCGATGCGCCAACCCTGCTAGCCCTGAAGGGCATTGATAACGTTGGTGACGCCCACGATCCGATGAACAGCTATGGCCTGGGCTTGGTCAGCGGAAAAAAATTAGGCAGTTTCTCCCTGACCTTAAGCAATCCGATCGCCGATAGCGCAGCGATCTCCATGATTGAGTCCTCGGATAACGGCCTCACCTGGCGGGCAAGTTCCCCGGGTGACATGTGGCCAGCCTCCTACCTCGCTTCGTTTGGCGACAACACCACCGGCAGGTGGGCACCCACCCCGGTCCAGCAGGTGTTGGCAGACCTCATGGTGGCAACCATCATCGCGCCGACAGCAGGAATGGATCTGACCACAGAGGTTCCAATCAACGGGTCCGCCACGCTTGAAGTCAAATACCTATAACGCCTCTGCCCCATGCCCAAGGAGATTCACTGACATGAATGTTTTTGCATCCAGCCTGCTAGGTGCCTTGCTGCTCTGCCCGACCGCATTCGCCGCCAGCAACACAGACTTGCTCGTGCGCGGCAGCATCACCCCCAGCGCTTGCTCACCAGTCATCTTCGGCGGCGGGACTGTGGACTTCGGCAAGGTGTCGGTCAAGGACCTCAACACCGATACCTACACCGATCTGCCCAGAGAAACCATGCTGTTGAGTGTGCGCTGCGACGGGCCGACGTACTTCACCCTCAACACCATCGACAACCGTTCAGGCACCGCCGCCAGCCACTTCAGCTGGCATGGGCTGGGCACCACACCCAGCGATGAAAAAGTCGGCGATGCCGGGCTGGGTCTCTATATGCCCGTGGCCGACGGCGTCTCCGTGCGCACCATCACCTCAAGGGATGGCGGCGTGACCTGGATGCCTTCGGTGATGCTCAGCCATACCTTGCTGACGGCGATCGCCCACAGCGACGACGTGATACCGATTGCAGTTCAGGAACTGGACGCCGAGATCCGCCTGATCACCCACATCGCACCTGCCAACAACCTGACGTTGACCGACGAAGTCCCTATCGATGGTCACGCCACCGTACAAGTCAATTACCTTTAAGGAGTCCCTACGATGAAAACCCGATTGACCACCCTGGCCGCCGGCGTATTGCTGCTCGGCTCGGCCACAACCTTCGCTGCATCATCCGTTGACCTGGCCGTTAAGGGGCTGATCGTGCCCAGCGCTTGCACACCCAGCTTGTCCGGCGGTGGCGTGATCGACCACGGCAAGATTTCCGCCAAGGACTTGAATACAGACAGGCAGACATTTCTCGATAGACAGACCCTGGCAATGACAGTCAATTGTGACGCCCCGATTCAGTTTGCCCTGCACTCGGTGGATAACCGTGCAACTTCAAGCCCGTCAGGCTCAGGCTATTATGGGCTGGGCTTTATCAACGAGACCCAGCAACTGGGTTATTACTACATCCGCATGAACAACCCGGTCGCCGATGAAGGCGTGGTAGTGCAGACGATTTCCTCCAATGACCTTCAGAATTGGATGAGATGGCCAGAGTGGGACGCAGGCCTGTACATGTCGGTGGCCTCGATGGAGGACCACACCCAGCCCCTGGCAGTTAAGGATTTGACCGTCGACCTGAACGTGTACACCGCTATCAACCGCGCCGATGGCATGGACCTGAGCAACGAAGTGACCATCGACGGCTCCGCCACCCTTGAAGTGAAGTACCTCTGACCCATGGCGCCCCATGCCCTCATCCTTGATGGGCATGGGCTTCGCCGTGGGCTGTGTTCACCCGTGCCAGTGATGAATCGATGACTATGTTCACCCGTTTCCTTGCCGTGTTGTGGTTATCCCTGGGCGCTGCGACCAAGGCCAGTGCGGGCACCGCTGTCGACCTTACGGTAACCGGTCGTGTGACACCGGATGCCTGCTATATCGAGCTGTCGGATGAAGGTTTTGTCGACCACGGAAAGATCCCCGCACACACCCTCCTTGTCGACGAATTCACCGTGCTGCCCAGCCGGCAACTCGAACTGCAGGTGCAATGCGCCAGGCCCATGCTGTTTGCGCTGGTGGGTATCGACAATCGTACGGAGTCTTCCCTGGCACCGGATTTTTTCTATGGGCTGGGCAGAAACATCCATGCACCGGACGAACGCCTCGGCTCCGTGGCGTTGTCGTACCGCAACCCAGTGGGGGACTCACAGGCCATGCAAGTCCTGGCCTCCACCAACAGCGGCGAAAGCTGGACGCCCGAGCCCAATGGCTACCCGCGATCCTATATGGCCTTTGCCCCGACGGGCGACCGTCAACCCGACTTCATCAGCCAGTTGAGGGTCCAGCTTCAAGTGGACACCGCCATCAACTTTTCGCAGTACCTGACCCTGAATCAGGAAGTGCCCCTCGACGGCTCCATCGTTCTGGATTTGCGTTACCTCTGACCCACTCATTTCGCCTAATGGAAAACCCATCATGACGATGACATGCTCAAACACCGCGTTCGGCCTTATTGCCCTGCTGCTGATATTCGGCAACCAAGCAAAGGCTGACGGCATGGTCCCGGACACATCCGTGGTGATCGTCCACGAGGCCGATGGTGAAGCTTCCGTTTCGGTGACCAACTCCGACAATCAGCTCTCGTTGTTGCATGTGACCTTGCAGGACATTCCGGAAGACACCGAACCCCTGCTGGTGGTGACGCCGCCGCTGTCCCGAGTCGAAGCGTCCAAATCCCAGTTGGTGCGCTTTATTCTGCAAAACCAAAAACCGTTGCTCACCCAGCGGCTCAAACGCGCCGTGTTCGAAGGCATGCCCCAGGGCCGCGCAGCCACTGCCGCCGGTCATGCCCGCGTGGGCGTGACCGTGCGCCAGAACCTGCCGGTGATTGTGCATCCCAAGGGCCTGGCACCCAATCGCAGCCCCTGGACCGGCCTGACATGGACCCTGCGCGACGGCCAATTGCAGGTGCGTAATGACACGCCCTATGTGGTGCGCCTGGCCCAGGAGCTGCGGCTGTTGCCCGGTGACGGCAAGGCGATGCTGCCGCGCACCTACGTGCTGCCAGGTGAAGCCTTGAGCGTGCCTGCCAGCGGTGGCCAAGCCAAGACGGTCAGGCTGCAACCGGCCACTGTGTACGGGTTTGCGGTCAAGGCCTACGACGCCCCCATCACCCTCTGACAGAGAACCACAGGCGTCGCCAAGACCGCCGCCTGGATAACGAAGTGACGGCTTATCGACCGTCACCAGAACGCCCAAAGCCCCGAACCCAATGAGGGCTGTGCGTTCACTAAGCGAGTACCTTGCGTGAAAACAGTATTGAGTTACCGTGACGGCGAAGCCGTGCCCATTCGCCCAGCCTTGCCGCTGGTGTTGCTGCTGTATGCGCTTATGCCGGACAAGGCGTGGGCCGACGACACCAGCCCCGCAGGCTTCGACGCCCAGACCTTGCATCAGCGCGGCATCGATCCACAGTTGGCCAGCCTGCTGCTGGCAACACCGCGCTTTGCCGCCGGCCGTCATAACGTCAACCTGCGGGTCAATGGCCTGCGCCGGGGACGCCTGGAGGTCAGTTTCGATCAACAGGGCAACCCCTGCCTGGACCGTGCGTTGCTGGACGCCGCCAACCTGGTGATACCCGCTGACCCCGTGGGTTGTCAGGATTTTCTTCTGCGGTATCCGCAAAGCCTGGTGGAACCGGACCCGTCGACACTGACGTTGGCACTGGTCGTGCCCACCGAAGCACTGCGCCCCGTGCAACAGGACATCTCGGGCTACCAGACCGGCGGGTTTGCCGGGATGCTCAACTACGACCTGAGCGGGTTCTACAACCGCTTTGGCGAAGACGCCAGCCGGTTTGGTTCAGCCAACACCGAAGTCGGCTTCAACGCCGGCGACTGGATCGTGCGCAGCCGCCAAGTGCAGACCTGGCAGGATGGCTTATCGCGCAGCACCCACTTGGAGGCCTATGCGCAACGGACCTTCGCCAGCCATCAGGCAGTGCTGCAGGCCGGGCAGATCAACCTCTATAACCCGGTGTTGTCCGGCGCACAAATCACCGGCGTCCAGGTGCTGACCGAGCACGCCCTTCAGGAGCAAGGCCAGAGCGCGCAAATCCAGGGGATCGCCAACAGCCCGGCACAGGTAGAAGTGCGCCAGAACGGCGCGCTGATTCACTCCACCGTGGTGCCTGCCGGGCCGTTTGTGCTGAACGATGTACGTCGCCTGAATACGCGCTCGGACGTCGAAGTCACGGTCAAGGAAAGTGTCGGCGGGGAACGACGTTTCACCGTACCCGCCGCCATGCTCGGTCTCGGCCTGCCTGCACCCGGCTATTCGGTCGCAGCGGGGCGCGTACGTAACGTCGGCGGGGCCGAGGCAGAGGCGCCGTGGGTGGTCAGCGCCGGTTGGACCGGGAACTTGCATCCGCAACTGACCCTGGGCAGTGGCGTGCTGGCGACCGGCGAGTATCGCTCGGCGGGCGCCAGCCTGGGCTGGCTGCCGTGGCTGGACAGTCAGATCCAGGTGTCTACCCAATTGTCCAACACCCAGTCGTGGGAAAAAGTCTCGGGCGTGCAGACTGATCTTTCCTGGTCACAGCGCCTGAGCGAGCGATGGTCGTTCAGCGCCGCCAACTCCTGGCGCAGCAGCGGCTACCGCGAACTGGAGGAAAGCACCTACGAGCGCGACGACAGTCAGCGCAACTCACGCTATCGCGACCAACAAAGTATCAACCTGGGGTGGTCACATCCGCAGCTGGGCGCATTCAGCGCCGGCGTTTCACGTTCGAGTACCTTCGAGGGCAACAGCAGCAGCCGCGCGCTCGCAGCGTGGGGCACGAGCATTGGCGCAGTCTCGTTATCGGCCAGCGCCGAGTGGCAGATGGGCGGACGCCAGCAACAGGACAACGCGGTCTACCTCACTGTCAGCGTGCCGTTGGGCGAAAGCCGCCGGCTGCGCAGTTGGGTGCGCAACTCCGGCGGCCAAAACCGTACCGGTCTGGGCCTGACCGAACAGCTTGACGACCAACTGAGCTACCGCGTCAGCGCCGAACACGACAGCAGTGACCATGAGGTGGAAACCAGCGTGGGCATTTCGGCATTGCCACGCTATACCCAACTCGACTTGAGCTACAGCCGCTCCGATGCCGAGCGTTCTAGCTACCAGGGCGGCGCCCGCGGCGGTGTGGTCGTGCATGGCAACGGTATGACATTTACCCCCTACCCGGTGCGCGACACCTTCGCTCTGGTTTCCGTCGGCGACATGAGCGGCATCAAACTCAGCACCCCCAGTGGCCCGGTGTGGACCGACTGGCAAGGCCAGGCCGTGGTGTCGCAGGTGGCCGCCTACGGGCGCAGCCCAGTGGAAGTGCAGACCCGCTCTCTACCGCGCAACGCCGATATCAACAATGGCCTGGCCATGATCTCGGCGGGGCGTGGCGCTGTCGATCGGGTCGAGTTCGGCGTGGGCCTGACCCGCCGCATGCTGCTCACCGTCAGCGACGATCAGGGAAACCCCATGCCCGTGGGAGCGTCCGTTACGACGAACACAGGTGAGTTCATCACCTTGGTGCAGGACGCCAGCCAGGTGTTCCTGCCCAATGTGCTGGACCAAGGAGCGCTGTGGATCACCACCTCGCAAGGCAAACGCTGTGAATTGCGCTACCAACTGCCGGCAAAAGCCGACCCCACGGTGTATTTCGAAACCGCACCTGCTCGTTGCCACACACCATGAGGACTACTGCCATGCACCCTGCAATCTGTTTGCGCTACGTGAGCCTGGGGTTATTGCTCGCATTTGCCGGCACTGCTCAAGCCTTTGAGGAATGCCAATTCAACCTCAGCGAACCGCTGGTGGATTTGGGCTTGATGAGTCGCCTGGCGCAAAGCGACAGCGCGCCGCAACGCCTGCTCGGCGAGCGCCGTTTGAGCCTGACGTTCACCTGCCCCCAGGCCCAGGACCTGAGCCTGTTTTATCGCGGCACCGCCGCCTCCGCGCAACGCCTGCAATTCACTCCCAACGGCAGCTATGCCATAGAAGTCGGCAACGCCGTGCTGGACGGCCGGGCGGTGGAACTGGGCTTGTTACCCGACGCAGGCCAGGCGCCGGTGAGCAGCGCCAGCGTGCTGGAATGGCGGCCCGACCATGGCATCGCGCCGCTGCACCAAGGCACGGTATTGCAGGGGAAAACCCTGGCGTTGCAGTTGACTCTGCGCGCCTGGGCCGACCCGGCCGCCACCCAGGTGCGCGACGCCACCACCTGGGAAGTCAGCGGGATGATGTACCACAGCGCAAGCGGGCGTTACCGCGACCTCACGTTGCGCGCCCACTTCGCGCCGACCGCCTGCCAACCGACACTGTCGGACCAGGGCGTCGTGGACTACGGCACGCTGTACGCCAAGGATCTGAGTGCCACCCACGAAACACCGCTACCGACGCGCACCGTGCGCCTGAGCGTGACCTGCGATGCTCCGGCCCGCTTCGGCCTGCGCATGAAAGACAATCGCGATGGCTCAGCCACCGGCGGCACCGATGAAACGGCCTATGGCCTGGACCTGGACGCCAGCAACAACAAAATCGGACGTTTCTACCTGACGGTCGACCCAGCGGAATTCAGCGCCGACAGCGTGTCCACGCTGTACCGCACCGACTCCACCAGCAATGGCGCAGCCTGGAGCAGTTCGACTGCGCGGCAGATCCCCATGGCTGCCAACAGCCTCATGGGCTTTACCGACAAGACCGGCGTGACTACGGGCCCGCTCGCCATACAGGTCCTGACCGGCACGATGCGCATCAAGACGTACCTGGCCCCCATCCAATCGCTGGACCTGCGCGACGTCGTGCGTATCAATGGGTCCGGCACCCTCGAAATCATTTACTTGTAGGAGTGCGTACCATGAAAATTCCTGCCCTTTGCAGCCTTCTAATATTGACCAGCACCCAGGCGACGCTGGCGGCCTCGACGGTGGACCTCAGCGTCCAGGGGCTGGTCACGCCCGCCGCGTGCCTGCCGCAACTGTCAAACGGCGGCCTGATTGACTACGGCAAAATATCTCAACAAGACTTGAACCTGGAAACTCGCACCCGTCTACCCGCCAAGACCCTGTTCTTCGGCATGGCGTGTACCGGCCCGGTACGTTATGCCCTGCGCATGCAAGACAACCGCAGCGACTCGACCCTGGTCGAAAGCGAGATTTACTACGGGCTGGGGTTCGACAGCAACGGCACGCCCCTGGGCGTCTACTCCATGACCTTCGATCCTCGGCAGACCCAGGCCAGCAACAACGGGCAACTCTACGGCACCGAATCCACCACCGGGGGGCTGGCATGGCGCACGTCCAACCTCAACCCCATCGACATCGGTTCCCGCAGCTACCTGGGTTTTACGTCAATCGAGGGCAGCGTCAGCGGCCCCACCGCCATTGGCATAATAGGCAGCCACGTCACGGTGCAGACCGTGATCAATGCTCGCAAGAATCTGGATTTGAGCACGCAAACCCCGATTGACGGTTCGGCCACGCTGGAAGTGGTTTATCTCTAGACCTTCTCACAGGTGACGTGCACGTAGCGCGCACGTCCGGCGCCCAGGCCCGCCGCAATGGCGCCGAGGCCGATCACTGCGAAGATCCAGCCGATGGCCGTCCAGCCGCCGGTCCAGTCATGCACCACGCCCACAGCGAAAGGGCCAAGGGACGCCAGGGTATAACCGATCCCCTGGGCCATGCTCGACAGGTTGGCGGCTACGTGAGAGTCACGCGAGCGCAGCACAATCAAGGTCAGCGCCAGGCTGAAGGTACCGCCCTGCCCCAGACCGAGCAGAATCGCCCAACCCCACAAACCGTCCAGCGGCGCATACAGGCAGCCGAACAGGCCGCCGAGGGTCAGCAGCATCACCACCACGATCGCCAGGCGCTGGTCCTTGCCACGGGTA
This sequence comes from Pseudomonas sp. PA-1-3F, assembly GCF_021609665.1. NCBI lineage: Bacteria > Pseudomonadati > Pseudomonadota > Gammaproteobacteria > Pseudomonadales > Pseudomonadaceae > Pseudomonas > Pseudomonas sp. PA-1-3F. The sequence goes on from NZ_WJZD01000032.1 coordinate 42,600, forward strand.
GCCAGCCATGGCGCGGCCAGGGAACTGAACAACTGCACAATGATCGAGCCGGACAACGCCAATCCCGCCTCTGTGGCACTCAGGCCACGGCCGATCAGGATCGACGGCAACCAGCCGAACACGATGTAGGCCAGGGACGATTGCAGGCCCATGTACAAGGTCACTTGCCAGGCCAACGGGTCACGCAGTAGCCCCTTCACACGGTAAGCGACGCGGTGTGCGCCGTGCTTCTGCCCGACTTGCGGCAACCAGAACAACGCCGCCAACAGCGCTGGCAGAATCCAGAACCCCAGACCAAGGGGCCAACTGTCGCCGAAGTAATGACTCAAGGGTACCGTGGCCCCTGCCGCCAATGCGGCGCCCAGGCACAGGGCCATGGTGTAGACGCCGGTCATGGCGCCCGCGCGTGCGGCGAAGTCGCGCTTGACGATACCCGGCAGCAATACGCCGATGATGCCAATGCTGGCGCCCGCGATCAGGCTGCCGGCAAACAGGCCCACTTCCCCGAATGAACTGCGCAGGATGATCCCGCCAGCCAGGGTCAGCAAGATGCCGAACACCACCCGCTCAGCCCCAAAGCGTCGGGCCAGGATCGGCGCCATGGGCGCGAACAGGCCCAGGCACAACACCGGCAGGGTGGTCAGTAAACCGGCTTGGGCGGCCGACAGGCCCAGGCTGTTGGAGACGTCGGCCAACAGCGGCGACAGGCTCGACAAGGCCGGGCGCAAGTTGAGCGCCACCAGGATCAGGCCCAGCAACAGCAACCAGGGCCGGCTCACCCGCGGGTGGCTGTGCTGCACCTCGTCGTCATCGGCCTCGGCGTCAATCAACAACTCTTCAAGTTCGGGCGTGCGTTGGGTTTCAGGGTTCATTGATCAACTGCCGGCAGAGGGATTTGGCACGTTCGGGGTCTTGCTGCTCCACGGCGTCAAGCAGGGCAACGTGCAAGTCGAACACGGCCTGGCGACGCGGTGAAAGGTTCAGGGTCTGGCGCAACTGCGCGCCGACGATAGCGGAGAAATACTGATACAGCTCGCTCAACGCCGGATTGTGTGCGGCGTCCACCAAGCGTTGGTGAAACGCCAGGTCAGCGCTGATATAGGCCTCGAGGTCGCCCTGATACAGCGCGGCGCTGGCATCCAGCGCTGTGCGCAATGCTCGCAGGTCACTTGCAGTACGGCGTTGCGCAGCAAGGCCGATGGCCTCCACTTCCAGAATCTGCCGCGTCTCCTGCGCCTGCCCCATGGTGCAATGAGACAACGCACGCATCGTGCCCAACGGGTCGGTCATCGAGCGCAGATAACTGCCGTCGCCCTGGCGGATTTCGATCAACCCGGAGAATGCCAACACGCGCATAGCTTCGCGCACGGTGTTACGGCTGATCCCCAGCTCGGCGCACAGTTCGGGCTCGGTGGGCAGGCGTTCGCCAACGGCCCACACACCCTGGGCAATGCGCAGACGTAGTTGTTCCAGCGTCTGGTCAACCAGGGAGCGTTTGATCAGCGGGGCAATGTCTGTCATGGGCTTTACGCTTTCGTCCAATCATAGGATGAATTTTCCTACAGCCTATTAGGAGTCGCCTACAAAGGCAACGCACTAGGGTTTTTAGGCAGGGAAAGGAGCAGTATTTTCGATTGGTAAAATTACCCTCAGAGGGTAATTATTGGACTCAGGTGTCTTATGGAAAAGTACACACCTCATTACGATCTGGCCTTGATCAAGGCGCAAGTCATCCGGCTGGGCCACAGAGCCTTTACGGCAACTGCGCGGGAGAGCGCTCGTCAACTTGAATTGAGCATCGGCCAGATGCGGTTGGCGGTCTGCGCCCTTGAAACGCGAATGTTGTACAAATCGATGACAACCTATGCAGACCACCGGATATGGCAGGACGTCTATCTGATCAAGATGTACGGTACGGAGATTTACATCAAGGTGACTCACCGCCCAGGCGGCGAAGCTCCCGTAATCTCCTTCAAGGAGAAAACCTTATGAAAACCCAACAATGCGTGAATTGCGGAACCCATGATGGAATGCAGTATTTCGCAGGTCGCACCTTCACCATCAACACACGCGGCATGATGCGCGACATTCCAAACATCGCGGGCTGGGAATGCCAGGTTTGTAAGGAAATCGAATTCGATCATGACGATGACAGCGCAGAGCGTTATTCCGATGCCAGTGACCAATTATTGATTGATGGCAGAAAAGTCATCGCGGCTGAAATGAAGCGAATCCGTCGCAAACTGCAGCTCACTCAGAAGGAGGCAGTGAAGCTGTTGACTGTGCGCGGGCAAAACTCATTTTCTCGCTACGAAAGGGCTGAGGTTTTCCCTCCTGAACCATTGTTTACACTCATGCGCCTACTGGATAAGCATCCGCATCTGCTGGCCGAGATCGAGGCGCTCAATGTCGGAGAAGACCTCAATCGCCTGCTCATTGCAAAAGATCAGCAACAACGTGCGGCACAAGCATCCTGAACAGACCAACAGGCAAAAATAAACCCGGCACCAGGCTAATGCCAGTCAGTTAAGACAGAATCGGTAACTGTGGCGAGGGAGCTTGCTCCCGCTGGGGCGCGAAGCGGCCCCCAAAATGGGACTGCTACGCAGTCCAGCGGGAGCAAGCTCCCTCGCCACAAGTCACTGGTTGTCTGCTCTAGCTCTTAACTGACTGGCATTAGGCACCAGGCCGGGTTTATTTTTTCAAACGTCGATCAATGCAATATCTGGCTCAAGAACAACTTGGTCCGCTCATTCTGCGGGTTATCAAAGAAGTCATTCGGCGCCGCCTGCTCGACGATCTCGCCCTTGTCCATGAAGATCACGCGATTGGCCACTGTGCGGGCAAAGCCCATTTCGTGGGTCACGCACAACATGGTCATGCCGTCTTCGGCCAGGCCGATCATGGTGTCCAGTACCTCTTTGACCATCTCCGGGTCCAGCGCCGATGTCGGCTCATCGAACAACATGATTTTGGGCTTCATGCACAGCGCGCGGGCAATCGCCACACGCTGTTGCTGTCCACCTGAAAGCTGCCCGGGAAACTTGTGGGCCTGCTCCGGAATGCGCACACGCTCCAGGTAGTGCATGGCGATTTCCTCGGCCTTGCGCTTGGGCATCTTGCGCACCCACATCGGCGCCAGCGTGCAGTTTTGCAGGATGGTCAAATGCGGGAACAGATTGAAGTGCTGGAACACCATACCGACTTCGCGGCGGATCGCTTCGATCTGCTTGAGGTCGTTGGTCAGCTCCACGCCATCGACCACGATGCGGCCTTGCTGGTGCTCTTCCAGGCGGTTGAGGCAGCGGATGGTGGTGGACTTGCCCGAGCCCGACGGGCCGCACAGCACGATACGCTCGCCCTGCTTGACGTTGAGGTTGATGTCTTTCAACACGTGGAACTGGCCGTACCACTTGTTGACGCCCTGCATCTGGATAATGCCTTCAGGGCTCACAGGCTGTTTGATTGCTTCGCTCATCAAAAAACTCCTAACGCTTGTGGCCAGTGTCGAGCTTGCGTTCCAGATGCATGGAATAGCGCGACATACCAAAACAGAAAATCCAGAACACCAGGGCGGCGAACACATAGCCTTCGGTGGCCATGCCCAGCCATTTGGGGTCGGCGGCGGCTTGCTTGACGCTGTTGAGCAGGTCGAACAGGCCGATGATGATCACAAGGCTGGTGTCCTTGAACAGGGCAATGAAGGTGTTGACGATCCCAGGGATCACCATCTTCAAGGCTTGCGGCAAGATCACCAGGCCCATGCTGCGCCAGTAGCCCAGGCCCATCGCCGCAGCGGCTTCATATTGGCCCTTGGGAATCGCCTGCAAACCACCGCGCACCACTTCGGCCACATAGGCCGACTGGAACAGGATCACACCGATCAGCGCCCGCAGCAGCTTGTCGAAGTTCATGCCTTCGGGCAGGAACAACGGCAGCATCACCGAAGACATGAACAGCACGGTGATCAACGGCACGCCTCGCCAGAACTCGATGAAGGTCACGCAGACCACCCGAATGGCCGGCATGTTCGAACGCCGCCCCAGCGCCAGCACAATGCCCAGCGGCAATGCGCCGGCGATGCCCACCGTGGCGATCACCAGGGTCAGCATCAGGCCGCCCCATTGGCTGGTCGCCACGTTGCTCAGCCCGAACACGCCGCCATGCAGCAAGCAGTAGGCAATGATCGGGTACAGCACCAAAAAGCCCAGGCCATAGATCGCCTTGCGTGGGAAACGCGAGATGAACAACGGCGCCACGCCCACGATGGCCAGCCATACCGTCATGTCCACGCGCCAGCGCAGGTCGACGGGGTAATAGCCATACATGAACTGCCCGAAGCGCTGTTGGATAAACACCCAACAGGCGCCCTCCTTGGTGCAGTCGGCGCGGGTGGTGCCCACCCAGTTGGCATCGAGGATGGCCCAGTGCAGGATCGGTGGCACCACCAGGTACACCAGGTAGATCGCCAGCAAGGTCAGCAGTGTATTGAGCCAGCTCGAGAACAAGTTGGCGCGCATCCAGGCCACCGGCCCGAAGACTTTGCTCGGCGGCGGCATATCAGGTTTGAACGTATGCGTAGTCATGGGTGTGTCCTCACCGCTCGATCAGCGCAATGCGCTTGTTGTACCAGTTCATCAGCAGGGAAATGCTGATGCTGATCGCCAGGTACACGCTCATGGTGATGGCAATGACTTCAATGGCCTGGCCGGTCTGGTTGAGCACCGTGCCGGCAAACAGCGAAACCATTTCCGGATAACCGATACCGGCGGCCAACGACGAGTTTTTTGCCAGGTTCAGGTATTGGCTGGTCAGCGGCGGAATGATCACGCGCAACGCTTGCGGGATGATGACCTTGCGCAGCGTCGGCCCCGGGCGCAGGCCCAGTGAACGTGCCGCTTCGGTCTGGCCATGGCTGACGGACTTGATGCCCGAGCGCACGATCTCGGCAATAAACGCCGCCGTGTACACCGTCAGCGCCAAGGTCAACGCCAGCAGTTCCGGGATCAGCACCCAGCCACCGACAAAGTTGAAGCCCGCAAGCTTGGGCATTTCCCAATGCAATGGCGTACCGAAGATCAACACGCACAACGCCGGAATCACCACCAGCAGCGCCAGGCCCGCCCAGAATTTATGGAAAGGAACCCCCGTCGCTTCAAAGCGTTTGTTGGCCCAGCGAGTCATCAGCACGATGGCAACGATGGCGACCGCCAGGCTGGCGACAAACGGCCAGAACCCATCGGACGCCAGCGCTGCCGGCATGTTCAAGCCACGGCTGCTGACAAAGAAGGTGTCACCGAAGTTATGGCTGTTGCGCGGCCCTGGCATGGTCAGGAACACCGCGAAGTACCAGAACAGGATTTGCAGCAGCGGCGGAATGTTGCGAAATACCTCCACGTACACCGTCGCCAGCTTGTTGATCATCCAGTTGGGCGACAAGCGTGCCACGCCGATGATGAAGCCGAGCAGGGTTGCCAGCACCACACCGATGACGGTCACCAGCAAAGTGTTGAGCAGGCCGATGACAAACACCCGGGCATAGCTGTCCGATTCGGTGTAGTCGATCAAGTGCTGCGCGATGCCGAAACCGGCACTGCGCTCAAGAAAGTCGAAACCCGAGGTGATGCCCCGGTGTTGCAGGTTGGTCTGGGTGTTATGGAACAGGTACCAGCCCAGCGAGACCACCGCCACGATCGTAATGATCTGGAACAGCCACGCACGCACTTTGGGGTCGCTGAAGCTGAGCTTCTGCTTGGGTGCGCCGATTTGATTTTGCATGAAGTGCCCCGAAAATAATGGAACAGAACATCACCCGGCAGTTGGCCTACCGGGTGACAGAACCATCAGCGATCAGCGCACAGGGGGTGCGTATTGAATGCCGCCGTTGTTCCACAGGGCGTTCAGGCCACGGTCGATTTCCAGCGGCGTGCTCTTGCCCAGGTTGCGCTCGAACATCTCGCCGTAGTTACCCACTTGCTTGACGATCTGTACCACCCAGTCCTTCTTCACTTTCAGGTCTTTACCGTATTCGCCGTCGGCACCGAGCAGACGCGCAACGTCCGGGTTCTTGGTGGCCTTGGCTTCAGCTTCGACGTTCTTGGAGGTCACACCGGCCTCTTCAGCGTTGAGCATGGCGTAGCCCACCCAGCGCACGATGGCCAGCCACTCGTCATCACCGTTACGCACGACCGGGCCCAGGGGCTCCTTGGAAATGGTTTCCGGCAGCACCACGTAGTCTTTCGGCGAAGCCAGCTTGCTGCGCTGGGCGAACAGCTGGGATTTATCGGACGTCAGCACGTCGCAACGCCCGGATTCCAGCGACTTGGCGCTTTCATCGGAGGTGTCGAAGGTGATCGGGGTGTATTTGAGGTTGTTGGCGCGGAAATAGTCGGAAACGTTCAGCTCGGTGGTGGTACCGGCCTGGATGCAGATGGTTGCACCGTCCAGTTCCTTGGCGCTCTTGACGCCCAGCTTGTTGTTCACCAGAAAGCCGATGCCGTCGTAGTAGGTAATGAAGCCCGGGAATTTCAGGCCCATGCCCGCATCGCGGGAGCTGGTCATGGTGGTGTTGCGCGACAGGATGTCGACTTCGCCTGACTGAAGCGCGGTGAAACGCTCCTTGGCGTTCAACTGGCTGAACTTGACCTTGGTGGCATCGCCAAATACGGCAGCCGCCACAGCGCGGCAATAGTCAGCGTCGATCCCGAGGATCTTGCCGCTGGCATCCGGCACCGAGAAACCCGGCAGGCCGTCACTCACACCGCACTGCACAAAGCCTTTCTTCTGCACGGCGTCCAGGGTGGCGCCCGCCTGGGCAAAACCACTGACACCCAGTACAGCCGCCGCAGAGACGATGGCCAGGGTGGATTTCAATACCTTCATTACAAACCTCCAATTGCTCTTGTTGTGTCGGAGCTCCAACCTCAGCGCACCCTTATGAGGCGATATCGACCCGTGTTGGTTTTTTTTGGGGCCGAGCAGCATGAGGTTTTTGCGGTAATTCCAGTTGCTTTCCCACGAGCGGCAGTCACTGATAGTGTTACCGCCCTGGGAGAGTTCTGACATCGAGCTACACATAGCAAGGCGCGTACCAGAGTCTTGGCCGAGTGGCTGTAACTGCGCTTCGATGGCAAAAGATTCAACCTTGCGACATTCTCTTAACAGATCAACCTGTCGCGCACCGTTCCGACGCACCTCATCGGAGCGCCCGCACACCTATGGAGCAGACATGACCGAACCCTTGATTCTTCAGCCCGCCAAGCCCGCAGACGCCTGCGTTATCTGGTTGCATGGCCTGGGCGCCGATCGCTACGACTTCCTGCCGGTGGCCGAAGCCCTGCAGGAAACCCTGCTGACCACCCGCTTCGTTTTGCCCCAGGCGCCCACGCGTCCGGTAACGATTAACGGTGGCTACGAGATGCCGAGCTGGTACGACATCAAGGCCATGAGCCCGGCCCGTTCGATCAGCCTGGAAGAACTGGAAGCGTCGGCAAAAATGGTCACAGACCTGATCGAGGCGCAACAGAGAACCGGAATAGACACCTCGCGAATTTTTCTCGCCGGTTTTTCTCAAGGTGGCGCGGTGGTTTTCCACACCGCGTTCAAGAAATGGGAGGGGCCCTTGGGCGGTGTGATCGCCCTCTCCACCTATGCGCCAACATTCGATAATGACCTGGAATTATCCGCCAGCCAGCAACGCATCCCCACGCTGTGCCTGCATGGCCAGTACGACGAAGTGGTGCAGAACGCCATGGGTCGCAGCGCCTACGAGCATTTGAAGGGCCGTGGTGTCACCGTGACATGGCAGGAATACCCAATGGGCCACGAAGTGTTACCCCAAGAGATACACGATATAGGCACCTGGCTGACTGAACGCCTGCGCTGAACCCCGTGTTTATGTAGCCGTATGACAGACGCACTACGCCGCGCCCGATTCTTGCATTACACTGGCCGGCGTACATTCCTTAATCAATTAATGAGATGACCGTGCTCAAAGCACTCAAGAAGATGTTCGGCAAAAGCGAGGCTGAGCCGCTCGCGCCTGTTCCCAGTGCTCCTGCCCCCAAGCCCGGCAACCGCAATGACGGTCAACAGCCCGGCCGGAACGCGTCCGCCGCCTCACCGAACAAAACCACGGTGACGCCGCCTGAACAGGTAAAGCCTGCCGCACCCACCCCGACGCCTGTGGTCAAGCCCCGTCGCGAACGTGCGCCCAAACCGCCCGTGACCCCCTGGAAACTCGAAGACTTCGTCGTCGAACCCCAGGAAGGCAAGACCCGCTTCCACGATTTCAAACTGGCCCCGGAACTGATGCACGCCATCCAGGACCTGGGTTTCCCGTACTGCACGCCCATCCAGGCACAAGTGCTGGGCTTCACCCTCGCGGGCAAAGACGCCATCGGCCGTGCCCAGACCGGCACCGGCAAGACCGCCGCGTTCCTGATCTCGATCATCACCCAGCTGTTGCAAACGCCGCCGCCCAAGGAACGCTACATGGGTGAACCGCGCGCGCTGATCATCGCCCCGACCCGGGAGCTGGTGGTGCAGATCGCCAAGGACGCCGCCGACCTGACCAAGTACACCGGCCTCAACGTCATGACGTTTGTGGGCGGCATGGACTTCGACAAGCAGCTCAAGCACCTTGAAGCCCGTCATTGCGACATCCTCGTCGCCACCCCGGGCCGCCTGCTCGACTTCAATCAGCGTGGCGACGTGCACCTGGACATGGTCGAAGTGATGGTGCTGGACGAAGCCGACCGCATGCTCGACATGGGCTTTATCCCGCAAGTACGCCAGATCATTCGTCAGACGCCGCCGAAAACCGAGCGCCAGACCCTGCTGTTCTCCGCGACCTTCACCGAAGACGTGATGAACCTCGCCAAGCAGTGGACCACCGACCCATCCATCGTCGAGATCGAAGCACTCAACGTTGCCAGCGAAAACGTCGAGCAGCATATCTACGCCGTCGCCGGTGCCGACAAGTACAAGCTGCTCTACAACCTGGTCAACGACAACGGTTGGGAGCGCGTGATGGTCTTCGCCAACCGCAAGGACGAAGTGCGCCGCATCGAAGAACGCCTGGTGCGCGACGGCGTCAACGCTGCGCAACTGTCGGGTGATGTGCCGCAGCACAAGCGCATCAAGACCCTGGAAGGCTTCCGTGAAGGCAAGATCCGCGTGCTGGTGGCTACCGATGTAGCCGGTCGCGGTATTCACATCGACGGCATCAGCCACGTGATCAACTTCACCCTGCCGGAAGTACCGGACGACTACGTGCACCGCATCGGCCGTACCGGGCGTGCTGGGGCTGCGGGTGTGTCGATCAGCTTTGCGGGCGAGGATGACTCGTACCAGTTGCCGTCCATCGAGGCGTTGCTGGGGCGCAAGATCAGCTGTGAGACGCCGCCGACGCATTTGTTGCGCGCTGTAGAACGCAAACGCCCTTGAGCTGAAATGCGGTAAAAAATGTGGAAGCGGGCTTGTGTGGGAGCTGGCTTGCCTGCGATGCAGACACCTCGGTTTTTCAGTCACGCCGAGGTGATGCTATTGCAGGCAAGCCAGCTCCCACATGGGTTTCAGCGTCTGGCTGGCTACTTCCAGCGATCCGCTGCGGCGTGGTCACTGCTGCGCCCTTCTACCCAACGCGGGCCCTCACTGGTGTTCTCCTTCTTCCAGAACGGCGCCCGCGTCTTCAAGTAATCCATCACAAATGCACAGGCATCAAACGCTGCCTGCCGATGCGCACTGGCCGCGCCGACAAACACAATCGGCTCGCCCGGCTCCAGCGCGCCGATACGGTGCAGCACCTCCAGCTTGAGCAACGGCCAACGCTGCTCGGCTTCCACAGCGATCTTGCCCAGGGCCTTTTCGGTCATGCCGGGGTAGTGTTCCAGGAACATCCCTGACACGTCGCGCCCGTCATTGAAGTCGCGTACATAGCCGACAAAGCTCACCACCGCGCCCACGCCCACGTTGGCCGCGTGCATGGCGTTGACTTCAGCACCTGGATCAAAGGCTTCGACCTGCACACGAATGGCCATGGTCAGCCTCCGGTCACGGGTGGGAAGAAAGCGACTTCATCGCCGGCTTGCACCGGCTCGTCCAGGCTGCACAACTCCTCGTTGCGCGCACACATCAGGCTCGCTTCGTTGAGCACGGCGAATTCCGGGTCAGCAGCCAGCGCGAGGCGCACGGCATCAACACTGGCAAACTCACCTTCCATCTCCAGCGAGTCGAAACCCACCGCTTCGGCGTAGCGCGCAAAAAACAGTACGTTGATACTCATTGTTCATCCGCCTTGAAATGCCCGCTCTTACCGCCCAGTTTTTCCAGCAGGCGAATACTCTCAATGGTCATGCCGCGATCCACCGCCTTGCACATGTCGTAGATCGTCAGTGCCGCGACGCTGGCGGCGGTCAGGGCTTCCATCTCAACGCCGGTCTGGCCGGAGAGCTTGCAGCGCGCGAGGATATGCACAGCGTCTACGCCGTCGGCGCGCAGCTCCACCTTGACGCCGGTCAGCATCAACGGATGGCATAAGGGGATCAAGTCGCTGGTTTTTTTCGCCGCCTGAATCCCGGCAATGCGGGCCACGGCAAACACGTCGCCCTTGGGGTGGGCGCCATCAACAATCATTTGCAGAGTGGCGGGCAACATGCGCACCCGCGCTTCGGCCACCGCCTCACGGAACGTCACGGCTTTTTCGGTGACGTCGACCATATGGGCGCGACCTTGGGAATCGAGATGAGTCAGCACAGGGATACTCCTGATCAGGAGCAGCGATTGTAAACCTGTGGGTCAAAATTTGCGCAGGGCTGTTTATCCCATCCTGTAGGAGCGAGCTTGCTCGCGAAAAACTCTCAGGCGCCGCGTTTACCCAGGGTGCACGCGTTATCGTTGACGTTTTTCGCGAGCAAGCTCGCTCCTACATTCAAGGTTAGAACCGGAAGCTAAACCCGGCATTGATCCCGTTGTTGTTGCCCCGGTTGGAGAGCAAGCCGCTGTAGTTCAACGACACCAGGGTGTCCTTGGTCAACGCCATTTGCGCACTGGCCTTGATCACCGCGCCATCCCTGGCCACAGGCACGCTGTTGACGGCGAAGGCCGTGTCACTGCCGGCAAACTTAAGAGAAGCTTCACGATCGGTATCACCAAACTGGTGCTCCCAACCCAGCTCACCGCGCAGGGTCACCGCCGAGGTGGACGTGAGCGGCAGCTGGGTATGGCCACGCACGCCCAGGGTGGAGAGTGTCGCGTCCTGGCTTTGCTGGCTGGCATGCAAGGCAGCGGCACCGCCTTTTTCCTTGAACAAGTCGCTTTGATAGTTCAGGTACGTGAGGTTGGCGAAGGGTTCAAGCAGGGTCCATTGGGTGTAACCGATCTCGGCAAACACCTGGTCGGTGCGTGCGTTGTAGTCGGCCTTGGCATGGTCCGACTGATTGGCATAGGCCACCCGTCGCGAAGTGTCCAGGCGGTGCCAGGTGCTGGCACCGCCCAGGCGCAGGGCAATCGCCTCGAAGCGTTTGCCACCATAGACCGACAGGTGATAGTTGTCGCTGTCCGCCGACGCCGACTGGCCGTTGAGGTGGCTTTGGGTATAACCGGTGGCTGCGCCCACGCGCCAGCCGTCGTTCACCTCGGTGTCCAGGCCCAGCAGTACGCCGCTGGTGGACGAGGAGTAACCGCTGGCGTTGTTGTCACCACTGACGTTGTTGCGTCCACCGAGTAGCTGTACCCAGCCGCCGTTGTCACGGCTGTCGATCTGCGCGTTGGAATCCAGTGCCTGCGCCTGTTGCAGGCGAGCGTTGACCGCTTCACGCAGGTAGCGGCTGTCGGCCATTTGCGCTGCGGCCACGTCCGAATGCAATTGCCCTGAAAGTTGCTTGAAGCCCTCCCGCGCCTGGGCGGCGGAATCCGATGACAGCAGGCTTTCGTAGACCGGGCTGCCAGTGCCCAATGTCTCGGCCACCGTCGCCACCGCACGCTCGTTGCGGGTTTGCGCGACACTGGCGAAGGTGGTCTGGTTGCGAGCTATCGCCAGGGTCAACTGATTCGGTTGATAGTTGAGCGCAGTGCCAATGAACAGGTAGTTGGGGGCGAACGCTGCAAACTGCCCCTGGATGCCTTGGCTGGCGCTGAGGATAGTGAACTGCTGGCCCAGCAAGCTGCGCGCCTCGGTGGCGGTCAACAGATTGGGGCTGTTCTCCAGGGACACGCTCACCACACCGCCATTGAGGGTCGCCGCGCCGCTGCTCTGCAACTGGTCGCTGCGGCCATCGGCCCCGACTTCGACGGCATACACCGAACCCGGGTTGAATGTGACGTCGCCGGTGCGCAGTGTGCCAATCGAATGCCCCGGGGCCACTCGCCCACCATTGTTGACGGTCAAGGCGCCCACCGTGCCGTTGCCGGCCAGGGTGCCGCCCAGTGTGGTCATCACGCCGTTATCGGCATTACGCGTACCCACGGCACTGCCATCCACCGTCATGGCCGAGATCAACGCACCGTCCACCGACAATTTGCCTCCGCGTACCCAGGTACTGCCCGAATAGCTGTTCTGGCCTTCCAGCACCAACTCGCCATCCCCGGACTTGACCAGGCTACCGACGTAGGTGCTGCCGGTGAGCACGTCCTGGCCGCGGGTGAGTGTTGCCTGCTCCCGGGCATGACCGATGTCGTATTCAAACTGATCGTCGGCCGAGGCATTGGCGGGCAGGCCATTGAGCCAGCCTTTTTGCTGCTTGGTGGCGGCCCAGGTCGCCTGCTCGGCAGCGTCTTCTACGCGGCGGGCGCGAATGGCTTCATCGGAAATCGGGTTGGCCCAGATATCGCGGGTACCGCTGGGCAACGCCACTGCCACCGCACCGAGGAACTGCCCCGGCCCTTGCATGGCTTTTTGCAGGTTGGGCAAGCCCCAGCCACTGACCACACCTGGTACTTGTGGGACACCCGGCGCGGCATCGTGCACCGGTTGCAGGTTGTCGTAGGTGCGGCCTCCGGTCAGCTCGCCAACCGGCGTGTCCGGTCCATCCGGCGCCTGCAGGCTGGAGGTGGTCAGCAACACGTCCCGCGCCTGGCTGGGCGTCATATAGGGGAAGCGTTGCATCACCAACGCCAGGGCCCCGGAAACGCTCGGCGCGGCGGCCGAGGTGCCGTTGGCATTCGGGATGATTTCGCCCTCGGGGCCGGCAGACGGAATGCCCGACACGCCCATCACGCACCACCACTTGGACGTACCGCAGCGGTTATAGACCTGGGCGCTGGTCTCGTCATAGCCCGTGATCGAAAGGAACTTGCCTTCGATATCCGGTTTGAAAAACGGCAGGTTCGCGTTGGTGTACGGGTTGGCACCGTGGCTGTCGTTGCCCGCCGAGATGATCTGGATAAAGGTGTTCTGACGGGCCGCGTCGGCCATGGCGTCCATCCAGGTTTTGTGCCCTGTATGAGCCTTGTCCCAGAACGGGCGATAGGCGGCGGTCATGTCACGCAGGTTTTGCGCGGCGCTGTCGCCGACGTTACCGAAGTGGTTCTCCACATCATCGCGCGAGCTCTGCCCCCAGCTCTGGTTGACAATCGCCACGTTCTTCGCGGCCAGGGCGTTGTAGCTGGCCATGAACGCGTTGTAGTCGAGGTCGTTGGAGCCTAGGTAGCGGTCGTTGTCGCTGCCGCCGGTGTTGGCGATAAACAGATTGGCGTCGAAGGCAATGCCGTGCATACCGGTGCCGTTGCGGCTGGCGGCCAGCACCCCGGACATTTCCGTGCCATGCCCGTCGTTGAACGCCGAGTCGTATTCCCCTGGAATACTGAAAGGCTCACCCTGCTTGAACTCGCCGGTGGGCACTTCAAGGCGGTAGCGCGGATGGGTGGCGTAGTACTCGCCGGTAGATGTCACCGCCTGCACTCGGTCCTGGCCCTGGGCGTTCTTGCCCTGGAACTCGGAGTGTTCGGTGAGGATGCCTGAGTCCAGCACGCCAACATTGACCCCCTTGCCGGTGATGCCCAAGGCATAGGCGTAATACGCGTTGGTGCGGTCCAGGCCGGAGTTGACCTGGGCCTCCGGCGTCTTCCAGGTTTGCGCGTTGGCACTCCAGTCACGGGTTACGCCCGCCCAGGAAAGACCAGCGTTCAATTGCCCGCTCAGGTTGCTGCTCACGCCCGGCTCTACGTAGGTGTAAGGCTTGGCGGCCGGCAAGTTGGCGATAATGGCCTTGGAGAAGTCGAGGATATTGGTGGTGTAACGGCCGCTGTTGTTGAACAGCTGGCTGCGGTAATAATCCAGGCGCGAAGCGTAGTCCAGTGGCCGCCGGGTGTCGCCGAGCATGGCGCCGATGGTCAAGTTTTCGGGTTGCAGCTCGTAGTTTTGCTTGAGGGCCGAATCGAACTTGCCGGACTGGGCAGCGAAATCCTTGGCCGCGAGATCGACGATATCCGCGTAGGCAAACCTGAGGTTTTTGTACACAGCGGTATCAGGGCCGAATGAGGCGACGGCTTTCCTGAACGCCGATTCCAATACCTGCGAGGTGTAAGGATTGTCGTCTGCATTGGCCATGGAGCCGTGGCCCAGCCATAAGGCCAGGCCGAGTGCTATGGGTGTAAGGGGTATGGTCTTGAAACGAGGGGTGCGATTGCGTTGTGCCACAGTGAAGCGATTACCTGCTACGTCCATTTTCCTTTCCCTTTGGATATGTGCGTCATCAATGAGCGGTGTATCGGGCTTTGTAATAGGCAGGGTCACGGTGAAAACCCTGGACAGGTTTTCTAAACGTTCGTCGACTCAAGGAGGTGGTGTTCCGACGGCGTCAAGCAGTGTTCTTATTGTTTTTACCGCAGAAAAAATGTAACAAAACAATTACAGAGGCCACGGGCACCCAGGACGCGTTAACGCAGGCAAATGTCGCACAGAACAAAAACCCCGGATCTCGTGAAAAATCCGGGGTTTTTCGCAGCGGTTTCAGCGTAGTTACAGGTGGGACTCGGCGTATTCAGCCAGGATCGAACGTGGCACGCCTTGCAGCGCAATGTGCACGCCGTTCGGGAAGTCCTTGAAGCGTTCCGTCAGGTAAGTCAGCCCGGAGCTGGTCGCGGACAGGTAAGGGGTGTCGATCTGCGCCAGGTTGCCCAGGCACACCACTTTGGAACCGGCGCCGGCACGGGTGATGATGGTTTTCATCTGGTGCGGGGTTAAGTTCTGGCACTCATCGATCAGAATCAGGCTTTGCTGGAAGCTGCGGCCCCGGATGTAGTTGAGTGATTTGAACTGCAACGGCACTTTGCTGAGGATGTAGTCGACGCTGCCATGGGTGTTTTCGTCATCCATGTGCAAGGCTTCGAGGTTGTCGGTAATCGCCCCCAGCCACGGCTCCATTTTTTCCGCCTCGGTACCGGGCAGGAAACCGATTTCCTGGTCCAGGCCCTGCACGCTGCGGGTGGCGATGATGCGGCGATAGCGTTTGGTCACCATGGTCTGTTCGATGGCGGCGGCCAGGGCGAGGATGGTTTTCCCCGAACCTGCGGCGCCCGTCAGGTTGACCAGGTGAATGTCCGGATCGAGTAGCGCATACAGCGCCAGGCTCTGGTAGATATCACGCGGTTTCAGGCCCCAGGCTTCCTGGTGCAACAGGGGTTCCTGATGCAGGTCGAGAATCAGCAGCTTGTCGACCTGGATCTCTTTGATCCAGCCCACGAAGCCCTGTTCATCGACAATGAACTCATTGATATGCACGGCCGGCAGGTTGTCGATCAGCTGTACCTGGTGCCAGGTGCGGCCGTGGTCCTGACGGGTTTCGACCTTGCTGACACGGTCCCAGAACGAGCCGGTCATCATGTGATAACCACGCGAGAGCATCGACACGTCGTCGACCAGTTGGTCGGTGCTGTAGTCCTCGGCAGCGATCCCACACGCTCGTGCCTTGAGGCGCATATTGATGTCTTTGGTCACCAGCACCACGCGCAGGTCCTTGTCGCGGGCGTGCAGGTCGATCAATTGGTTGATGATTTTGTTGTCGTTCAGGTTTTCCGGCAGCAGGCTGTTGGGCTCGCTGCGCTTGCTCATCAGGATCGACAGCAAGCCCTTGGGCCCGCTCTTGCCACGCTGGATGGGCACGCCGACCTCGACGTCCTCGGGCGAAGCTTCACCCAGGGTCTTGTCGATCAGGCGGATGGCCTGGCGGCATTCGGCGGCAACGCTGTGGTGGCCGCTTTTGAGTTTGTCGAGCTCCTCAAGCACGATCATCGGGATGGCGACGTGGTGTTCTTCGAAGTTCAGCAGTGCGTTTGGATCGTGGATCAATACGTTGGTATCAAGCACATAAAGGATTGGCTGGTCGGAAGAAGGGTTACGTCCATGATCATCCATACTCGGTCACCTTTGTGGGAGCCATTCGACGCAATACCTGGGCGGTGCTGCGCCTCGATTCGACCACCGATTGCACCTTGAACAAGGTCAAGTGCAGTGCCCACAGTAGGAGTCTTGGAAGACGCCACCTGTGCTGCAGGTTTCGGCGGTCTGACTTCGTAATACCGCAAAACCCATGACAGGAAAAAGTACTTTGACGCTTTTTTGAAGTTTATTTTTCAGGATGACGAATAGCACTAGCCGAGTGCCATGTACCCCGTTAAAGTCGGAAGTCCGCCTGCATCGAAATGTCGCAGCAAATCGCCCCATCCCCAGCAAAGCCGGGCACTTCATCGAAATGCCTCGCGACACTCCTGCCAACCCAAGCCACTCTGCGCCGTTGCCTGCAATACCATCGGCAATGCCACCCGCGCCTTGTCCTGGGTGTCGTGAAACACGATCACGCCTTTGCGCCATAGCAGCATCAACGTCAGCACCCGTTGCGCCGACTCATCGGCCTTGAGCTTGCCCGGCTCGTCCTGGGAATCGATGTCCCATAACGCCACTTGCAAACCCTGTTGCTGGAAGAATCCCTGGCTGTCCGCGCGGCGCTGCCCATAGGGCGGACGGAACAGCGGCACATAGTTTTCCGGCAGCAGATTCTGTACCAGCCCGGCGCTGCGGGTGATGGAGCTTTGCCAGTCGACCCAATGGCTGTGGGAGCGGTACTGCCAGCCCTGAAGCCCCACGCACTGCCCTTGGTACAGCGCCTGCACATCGGCGGCGGAACTGCGCTCCACGCGGGTTTGCAAGCTGCTGCCAAGGACAAAGAACGTCGCGTTCATCTTTTGCTTGCGCAGGTAATCGGTGAGCCCGTCGGTATTGCCGCTGACAGGTGCAGGGCCACCGTCGAAGGTCAGTAAAAACATCCGGTCATTGAGTTCATCACCGTTGCGCTCATGATCGCCAAAGCGCGCCACTTCACTGCTGATCTGCGGAAACAGCGCGGCCTTGCGCAACAATTCGTCCAGATAGCGTGCGTGAAAGTGCCGGCTGGGGGCAGCCCAGCCTATATAGAAAGAGTTGTCACTGACCTCGAACTTGCCGGCCTGCTCACGCAGGTCGTCCATGTTTTCCACCAGGTAGCAGAACGAGGCGTCTTCTTCGCAGCTCTGCTGGGCGAATGTGTAGTTCTCCAACAGCCGTTTCCAGAGCTGGCGACGCAGGTCGCCGATGGCGGCCAGGTTGATGATCTTCAGCCCCAGGCGTTGCTTGAGCGCCGCGTCGTCCAGGGCTTCGCTGGCGAGCAGGCCGTGGGCGAACATCAGGATCTCCGCACGCGAAGCCACATCGAACAGCGCCGGGCTGGCGAGTTTTTCCGGCCAGGTACTACGGTCCAGGCTGGCGACATCCACCGGCGCGGCCTGGGCATTCAGGCACAGCAGGCAAGCGGACAATAAAAGCGCTAATCGCACACGAGGTCTCCCTCTACAGAGTTACCGCCCATCATAGCGGACTGGTCCGCCCTTTTTGTGTAGGAGCGAGCTCGCTCGCGAAAAACGTCCGGGCACCGCGTCTATTCAGTCTGCCAGCATTCTCGTTGACGACTTTCGCGAGCAAGCTCGCTCCTACAAAAACCGGGGCCTATCGGCTTGATAGGTGGAGTCGAACGCTCCAACCCCCTAGAATCCCCCCACGATTCCAGGAGCCAACTTCATGCTGATGGTGATTTCCCCCGCCAAAACCCTCGACTTCGAGTCCAAGCCGGTCACTGCGCGCTTCACCCAGCCGCAGTACCTGGACCACTCCCAGGAACTGATCGAGCAACTGCGCGAACTGAGCCCGGCGCAAATCAGTGAGCTGATGCACGTCTCCGACAAGATCGGTGGCCTCAACGCCGCGCGCTTCGGCAGTTGGACACCGGCCTTCACTCCGGCCAACGCCAAGCAGGCGCTGCTGGCGTTCAAGGGCGATGTGTATACCGGCCTGAATGCCGAAACCTTCAGCGATGCCGATTTCAGCTATGCCCAGGACCATCTGCGTATGCTCTCGGGCCTGTACGGCCTGCTGCGTCCGCTGGACCTGATGATGCCGTATCGCCTGGAGATGGGCACCAAGCTGGCCAACGCCCGCGGCAAGGACCTTTACGCGTTCTGGGGCACACGCATCAGCGAATGGTTGAATGAAGCCCTGGCCGAACAAGGCGACGACGTGCTGCTCAACCTGGCCTCCAATGAGTACTTCTCGGCGGTCAAGCGCACAGCCCTGAACGCGCGGATCATCAACACCGAGTTCAAGGACCTGAAGAACGGCCAGTACAAGATCATCAGCTTCTACGCGAAGAAGGCCCGGGGCATGATGAGCCGTTTTGTGATTGAAGAACGCATCAACGATCCGGCCAGGCTCAAGCAGTTCGATGTGCAGGGTTATCGCTTCAATGCGGAGCAATCCAAGCCGGATAACCTAGTGTTTTTGCGCGATCACGCACCGGAATAAGGCCTGTACAGCCACCAACATCAACTGTGGGAGCTGGCTTGCCTGCGATAGCGGAGGGCCAGCCGACTCACATGTCGCTGATACACCGCTATCGCAGGCAAGCCAGCTCCCACATTTTTTGCCTGCATTTCACCCCATCAATCGTCATTTATTTGGCGTCAAAAAATATCAAGACACATCTCTAACAATTTCTTCACTCGACACTCGTCGGTTTTTTTCGTAGTGGCACCACTTTTTTTTAACGGTAGTGGCACAAAACTATCCTCTCGCACCAACTCCCCATAACTACTGGCCTAAATAGCAAGTGCTATCAATATAGTACTAGTGCCATCTTTTCTAATATTTCAAAAAATTTCCGGAAAGGGGATGAGCGGCCCGGAACTTCGTCTTGAAGCACCGCTCATACCACCGGTAACGAAATTCTCTGTTTACGTAAGAGATGACTTACATACCGACCAATGGAAGTAGCCAAGTTGTCATAAAGCACTTTGGCTCGAGGGTCATATCATCAACTGATTGAGTTGAGGGCGGCGATAAGGACTCATTGCCAACCCCCTAAAGGCCAAGGCAGCGCTGACCTAAATGAGCCAGTGTTAACACCCAAGGCTTTGATATCAAAAGGCTTATTGCCTGTATCAAAGCTCTGCGGCACTGGCGCCGGACCCTTCCGCCACGGAAAACCGGCTGCATTTCAGGGCAAGCCCCAATAATAAGGCCACGTTGCGCACAACTTGAGTGCAATAGTTAGTCACTCGCTATTTAACATGCCTGCACGCGGTAAGTCGGCGTCTATTCGCCTAACTTTCGCGGCATCAGTGACGCTTGCAAACATGAACTCCGGCCATCTAATGGCATGATTTAAACATAGAGGTAATTGCGATGCGCATCAGCATATTTGGTTTGGGTTACGTTGGCGCCGTGTGTGCCGGTTGCCTGTCTGCCCGTGGCCATGAAGTGGTCGGCGTAGACATCTCCAAGGACAAGATCGACCTGATCAATGCGGGTAAATCCCCCATCGTTGAACCGGGTCTGGGCGAACTGTTGAGCCAAGGCATCGCAACCGGTCGACTGCGCGGCACCACCAATTTCGCCGAAGCCATCCGCGACACCGACCTGTCGATGATTTGCGTCGGTACGCCGAGCAAGAAAAACGGCGACCTGGAGCTCAACTACATCGAATCGGTATGCCGTGAGATAGGTTTTGTGCTGCGTGACAAGACCACCCGCCACACCATCGTGGTGCGCAGCACCGTACTGCCAGGCACCGTGGCCAACGTGGTGATCCCGATCCTCGAAGACTGCTCCGGCAAGAAAGCCGGCGTCGACTTCGGCGTTGCGGTCAACCCGGAATTCCTGCGTGAATCCACCGCCATCGCCGACTACGACCTGCCACCGATGACCGTTATCGGCGAGTTCGACAAAGCCTCCGGCGACGTCCTGCAGTCGCTGTACGAAGAACTCGACGCGCCGATCATCCGCAAGGACATCGCCGTTGCCGAAATGATCAAGTACACCTGCAACGTATGGCACGCCACCAAAGTCACCTTCGCCAACGAGATCGGCAACATCGCCAAGGCCGTCGGCGTTGACGGTCGTGAAGTGATGGAAGTGGTCTGCCAGGACAAGACCCTCAACCTGTCCCAGTACTACATGCGCCCAGGCTTCGCTTTCGGCGGTTCGTGCCTGCCAAAAGACGTGCGTGCCCTGACCTACCGCGCCGGCTCCCTGGACGTGGAAGCACCGTTGCTCAACTCGCTGATGCGCAGCAACGAATCCCAAGTGCAGAACGCCTTCGACATCGTCTCCAGCCACGACAAGCGCAAAGTCGCCCTGCTGGGCCTGAGCTTCAAGGCCGGTACCGATGACCTGCGTGAAAGCCCATTGGTAGAACTGGCGGAAATGCTGATCGGCAAGGGCTACGACCTGAGCATCTACGACAGCAACGTCGAGTACGCCCGTATGCACGGCGCGAACAAGGACTACATCGAAGGCAAGATCCCTCACGTGTCGTCCCTGCTCAACTCGGACTTCGACGAAGTGATCAACAACTCCGACGTGATCATCCTCGGTAACCGTGACGAGAAGTTCCGCGCCCTGGCGCACGAAGCCCCGCACGGCAAGCAAGTGGTCGACCTGGTGGGCTTCATGTCCAAGGCCACCAGCGTGAGCGGCCGTACCGAAGGTATTTGCTGGTAACAGCAACGGCAAGTTTCAGGCTGCAAGTGGCTTACCCCAGCGCTTGCAGCCTGAAGCCTCCTCACCTTGCGGATGACGTTTATGTCCAAGTTAAAACATGTATTTCTGCAATCGGCCGGCTGGCTGTTCTTTCTCAGCCTGCTGATGGGGCTCGCCCTGCTGTTGCCGGCGAGCACCTTCGATTCGCAATCGAAGAATTTTATTTTCCTGATTGGTGCCGTGGGTATCTGGCGCTACTCGATGGGCGCGACGCATTTCTTTCGCGGCATGCTGTTCCTGTACGTGGTGTACCCGCACCTGCGCCGCAAAGTGCGCAAGCTGGGCAAGGCCGCCGACCCGTCCCATGTGTTCCTGATGGTCACCAGTTTTCGTATCGATGCGCTGACCACCGCCCAGGTCTACAGCTCGGTGATTCGCGAAGCCATCGACTGCGGCTTCCCCACCACCGTGGTGTGCTCGCTGGTGGAAATGTCCGATGAGCTGCTGGTGAAAAGCCTCTGGGAAAAGATGAACCCGCCGGCTCACGTCAAGCTCGACTTCGTGCGCATCGCTGGTACCGGCAAGCGTGACGGCCTGGCCTTCGGTTTTCGCGCCATCTCGCGTCACCTGCCGGACGACCGCGCCGTGGTTGCCGTGATCGATGGCGACACCGTGCTGGCCGAAGGCGTAGTGCGCAAGACCGTGCCGTGGTTCCAGCTGTTCGGCAATGTCGGTGGCCTGACCACCAACGAATTCTGCGAAGTGCGCGGCGGCTACATCATGAGCGAATGGCACAAACTGCGCTTCGCCCAACGCCACATCAACATGTGCTCCATGGCCCTGTCCAAGCGCGTGCTGACCATGACCGGGCGCATGTCGGTGTTCCGCGCCAGCGTAGTGACTGACCCGGGCTTTATCGCCGACGTGGAAAGCGACTCGCTGCAACACTGGCGCCTGGGCCGTTTCAAGTTCCTCACCGGGGATGACAAGTCCAGCTGGTTCAGCCTGATGCGCCTGGGCTACGACACCTTCTACGTGCCGGACGCCGCCATCAACACCGTGGAACACCCGCCGGAAAAGAGCTTTATCAAGGCCAGCCGCAAGCTGATGTTCCGCTGGTACGGCAACAACCTGCGCCAGAACTCCCGTGCCTTGGGCCTGGGCGTGCGTCGCCTCGGCCTGTTCACCAGCGTGGTGCTGTTCGACCAGCGCGTATCGATGTGGACCTCCCTGCTCGGCCTGACCGTGGCCATGATCGCCACCTTCAAGTACGGCGGCGCGTTCATCCTCGCCTACCTGCTATGGATCGGCATTACCCGCCTGATCCTCACCCTGCTGCTGTCGTGCTCCGGCCACAAGATCGGCCCGGCCTACCCGCTGATTCTCTATTACAACCAGATCATGGGCGCGTTGGTGAAGATCTACGTGTTCTTCCGCCTTGATCAACAGTCCTGGACCCGCCAGGACACCAAACTGACCCGCGATTTGGCCAGCTTTCAACGTTGGTTCAACACCTGGTCGTCTCGGACCATGACCTTCTCCGCCGGCAGCATCTTCGTTGCCGTGTTGCTGATGATGGTCTGACCCTGCCAAGCCTGAATTAACCTAGGAATTACACCCGATGAATAGCCAAGTAAACGCCAACGTTGTCCACGAATCCGAAGCCCAGCGCCAACACGCCCGGGTGAAAATCCCGGCCAAGCTGCGCTTCTTCAACAGCGACCGCACGCCGACCGAAGCAAAGGTTATCGACCTGTCCGCCGGCGGCCTGGCTTTCACCGCTACCCAGCCGCTCACCATCGGCCAAGTGCACAAGGGCCGCCTGCAGTTCGTGATCGACAACCTCGGCCTGGCCATGGACGTGGAGCTGCAGATTCGCTCCTACGACCGCCAGACCGGCCGCACCGGTTGCCAGTTCCAGAACCTCGATGCCCAGGATATTTCCACCCTGCGCCACCTGATCACCTCGCACCTGTCCGGTGACATCGTGACCATGGGCGACGTACTCGCGACCCTGCAACGCGACAACTTCACCAAGGCACGCAAGGTCAAGGACGGCGGCAGCGGCATGACTGCGTTCGGTCGCCTGCGCGCCGTGACATTCAGCCTGGCGATCTTTTTGGTGGGCCTGGCGGCCTTCGGCTTTGTGGTCAAGTCGCTCTACGGCATGTACTTCGTCAGCCACGCCCAGGCAGGCCTCGTCAGCGTACCGGGCATGAACGTGACCATGCCCCGTGACGGCACCGTGCAAAGCCTGCTCAAGGGTGATTCGGTAGCAGCCAAGGGCGCGCCGCTGGCGACATTCAGCACCAGCATGCTCGACGTGCTCAAGGGCCACCTGGACGAAGACCAGTTGCAACCGGCCAAGGTCGAAGAACTGTTCGGCAAGCAAATGACCGGCACCCTGACTTCGCCGTGCGATTGCGTGGTGGCCCAGCAACTGGTCGCCGACGGCCAGTACGCCAGCAAGGGCGATGTGATCTTCCAACTGGTGCCACGTGGCAGCCAGGCTAATGTTGAAGCCCGCTTCACCTACCGCCAGTTTGGCGATGTACGCCCAGGTACGCCGGTGAGCTTTCAGGTCGCCGATGAAGAACAGGTTCGCACCGGCACCATCGTCAGCAGCACCAGCCTGAACAGCGCCGACCTGTCCTCCGACATCCGCGTGCAGATCAAGCCTGATGCACCGCTGGACAGCACCTACGCCGGCCGCCCGGTGGAAGTCACCAGCGACCGTGGCCCATCGCTGAACTGGCTGATCGACAAAGCCATGGCTCACGGTCTGTAAGCGAGGACATGCCTGTGATGACTCTCTCAAAAACACCACAATCCCTGTGGGAGCGGGCTTGCTGTGGCGAGGGAGCTTGCTCCCTCGCCACCATGCACATCTGCCGCTGCCTTGGGTGGGCCGGCGCCTCCCCCGCGTGCATACTGCCCCTCCCCCACAGCAGCGCGCTCACCGGGTCG
>NZ_WJZD01000033.1:0-62710 GCF_021609665.1 Pseudomonas sp. PA-1-3F
TTGAACGGCTCTGCCTGAGCCCCCGCCTGGCCGACGCCACCCCGGGCCAGGCGTTCGGCGGCGTAGTGGCGGGTGGCGGAGGTGACGGCGGCGTGGCCGAGCCACACGGTTGAATCGCGCCAGCCCGGTTGGACGGGGCCGGCCTTCAATGCGTTGCGAAACAGCGTCCATTGCACGCCGAAGACATTGCCCTGGGCATCCTTGAGGTTGGCCGTGACGTACCACCATTCGATACGAAAGCCGTCGTGGGGCCCGTGGTCCTCGGGAAAACTGAAGACTTTGCCGGGCACCACTTGGGCAAAGTCCGCCGCATCGCTGCCCAGCCCGGCGAAACTGTCCTCGGGTGCGGGCGCCTGGTCGCAGCCGCTCAGCAGTAACCAGGCGATGCACGCCAATGCCTTAATCTTCATGGGCGAACGTCCTCAACAAATCCGCCGGACGGCTGCGGTACAACTGCCATAAGGGCCAGGCCGACGCGAGCAAGGTGGCAAGCATCGCCAGCCCCAGCAATTGCGCAAGCTGCCCGGGGAATACCTGCAGCGGCAGGCGCCAGCCGAAGGCCTGCACGTTGATCACCGCATCCAGGCACCACGCCAGCAACAGCCCCAGCGGCAACGCCAGGATCAACGTGAGTACCGCCAGCAGCCAGGTCTGGCCGAGGTTGAGCAGCATCAATTGTCGGCGAGTCACGCCCAGCGCCCACAACGGCGCGAGTTGGCCGAGTCGGCTTTGGCTCTGGGTCAGCAGGCTGATGAACAACGCCACGCCGGCGACGCCAAGGGTCAGGCTGTTCAACGCGGCAGTGGCAGCGAAGGTGCGTTCGAAGACCTGGCTGGACCACCCCTTGAGTTGCTGTTGGTCGACGATGCGGCTGTCTTCCAGGGCGAACTCACGCTGCACTTCACGGATCAGCGACGGCACGTCGGCGGGCGCTACCCGTAGGTTGAAGCGTGCCGGTGAGAGCGTCGGCCAATGCGCCAACAGGTGCCGGGCATTGACCAGCAGATGGCCCTTGGGGTTGCCGTAGTCGGCGTAGATGCCGACGATCTTCGGCGCCCAGGTGCCCTGCGGCGTGGGGATGGAAACCGTGTCGCCCAGTTGCACCTTCAGGCGTCGCGCCAGTTGTTCGCTGAGCATCAGGCTGTCGTCTTGCAGCAAGCGGTCCCAGGGCGCGTCCACCGCCTCCAGCAGCGGCCAGTGTTGACGATAAGTGGGGTTGTCGACCACGCCGAACACCTCCGCGGGCCAGCCTTGCAGTTGCACCGCCACCTGCCAGGCGGGCAGTACGGCCTGCACCAGGGGCTGGCGGGTCAACCACGTCTTCAGTTGCTCGGCCTGCTGCGGATTTTGTGGGTTGAGGTACAGCTCGGCGGTGAGGCGTTGCTCCAGCCAATGGGTGAAGGTCTGGCGAAAGCCCGAGGTCATGGAGCCGGCGCCGATATTCGCCGCCAGGGCCAACAGCAACGCCATCAGCGCCAGGCTCAAGGCCGGTAGTTGCTGGCGGCAATCGGCCAGGAACCACTGGCCCAGTACCGAGCGACTACGCCCCAGCACCGCTTTCAATAACCCGTTGAGCAGCACCGGTAATGCCAACGCCGCGCCCAACAGCAAGGCCGCCATCAGCACAAACCCGGCGGCCAGGCTATCGCCCAGCCACAGCGCCAACAACGCGATCGCCAGGGCCGCGGACGCCACCCACCCCTGGCGCCGCAGCCAGCGCCCATGGGCTTGATGCCAGGCTTGGGCGTTGGCCAGCGCCAGTAACGGCAAACGCGCTGCGCGCCACAGGCTGCTGGCTCCGGCGAGCAACGCGCCGAGCAGGCTCACGCCCAGGCCGGCCAGCCACCACCAGGGGCTCAAGTTCAATTGGCCGGCGACTTCGGCGCCGTACAGGCCGCGCAAACTGGCGGCGACATCCGGCAGCAACAGGCTGGCCAGCAGGTAGCCGCTGGCGATACCGAGCACACCGCTCAACACCGCCAAAGCGCCCAATTCGACGCCCAGGCTCAGGATCAACATGCGTGCGCTGACCCCACAGGCGCGCAAGGTTCGCAGCAGGCCGCGGCGCTGTTCCAGGGCCAGGCCGATGGCCGCATGCACGATAAACAGCCCCACCACAAAGGATAAAAAACCCACCGCATCCAGGTTCAGGTGAAAGCTTTCGGTGAGGCGTGACAGGTTGCTGTCCTCGCCCTGCTTGAGTTGCAACGCGGCGGGCGGCGTGGGGTGGTGGGCGGCGAAGGTGTTGTCCAACAGTAGGCGCGACAGGCGCCCAGGCATGTTGAGCAGGGGTTGGGCAAAGCCGATATCGGTCAGCAGCAGGCCGGGCGCCATATCGGCCTGTACCTGCAACGGTGGCAGGCGTTGCCCGGTGGACGTCAGCGGCTGCTCGCCCGCCTGCAGCCCCAGCGCCTCTAACGTTTGCGCAGCGACCCAGGTACGCCCCGGCGGCTCGAAAAACGCCAGCATCTGCGCCTGGCTCAAGCGTTGCCCCGCCACGCTGCCGCTGCCGGGCAACGACACCGGGTCGATGCCCATCAGTTGCAGACGCTGCTGCTCACGCCCCTGGAGCACCACCCGCCCCTGCACCACCGGGGATACCGGCCAGCCGGCGCGGCGCAGCTCGGCAAACAGTGCCTGGGGGAAACTGGCGGCGTCCGGCGCAACCAGGCTGGCTTGGGGTTCGCCACCGATCAATTGGCTGGCACGTGCGTAGCTGTCCCGCGCCTGGCTGTTGAGGGCCTGCACGCCGGTCAGTAGCGCGGTGGCCAGCCACAGGCCGGTGAGCACGCTGAAAAATTGCACCGGATGACGCCGCCAGTGGCTCAGCAACGCGCGCAGCGTCCAGTAAAACAGCGCCATCTCAGCGAGCGTCCATCGGCACGACACGCCCACGGTGCAGCACCACTTGCCGGTCAAGCCGTGCGGCCAGGCGCGGGCTGTGGGTGACCATCAGCAGGCTGGTGGGGCTGTCCCGCAGCAGGTCCAACAGCAGTTGCAGCACTTCATCGCTGGTGGCTTCGTCGAGGTTGCCGGTGGGTTCGTCAGCCAGCAACAAACCCGGCCGCGAGGCCAGCGCCCGCCCGACGGCAACCCGTTGCTGCTGGCCACCGGAGAGTTGCTCGGGGTAACGCCGGAGCAAGTCGCCCAGCCCCAGGCGCTCCACCAATTGCGCTTGCCAGTGCGGGTCGAAACGCCCCGCCAGCCGCGCCTGGAACGCCAGGTTGTCTTCCACGCGCAAGCTGCCGATGAGGTTGAACTGCTGGAAGACCAGGCCGATTTGCGTGCGGCGCCAATGGGCCAGTTGCCCTTCGTTGAGTTGGTCAAGGCGCTGCTCGCCGATGCGGATGCTGCCGGCGTCCACTCGGTCCAACCCAGCCACCAGGTGCAGCAAGGTGCTTTTGCCACTGCCCGATTCGCCCATCAGCGCCAGGCTGCTGCGTTCACCCAGGTGCAGGTCGACGCCAGCCAGAACGGTCAGCGGGCCTTGCGGGGTCGCGTAGTTTTTAACAACACCTTGCACCTGCAACATAAGAACGCTCATCTGAAGGACCAGCAATGAGAATAACGGCTGACGCTCGTGCCTACGCAAATTTTTCACATGGATTTCACCGTCTGCCCATCCACCGAACTTTAAAGTGCCCGCCAACTCGTAGTGACTCACAACTTATTAGTTAATCCAAGTGACACTCCTGACATGCAAGTGTTCAGCAAAAAGACAGCGGAGTTGTGACAGTCTCCTGCCTCACCAAGGGCAACTGCCCAGTTGTGCCGCCTTTTTATAAACACAATAAACAGTGCCGAGGATGAACAGCGTGGCAGACATGATCCTGGCCAATCCCCAACCCAAAAGGTCAAGGTTAAAACGCCTGAGAAAATACCGCCTGCACCTGCTTGGCATCAGCGTTACCGCCTTGTTGTTGACGTTTTTTTTATTCTGGCCCAGCTCGCCCCTGGACCTGGGCGTGGGCAATCGCCTGGTGACCTCCGGGGTGCTCGCCAGTTGGCGTGAGGGTGAGCTGGTGGTGCTGGTGCGCCATGAGGAGCGCTGCGACCGCTCGGCCAACCCCTGCTTCGGCCCTGCCGATGGCCTGACCATCAACGGCACTGAACGCGCTGTTGAACTGGGCAAAGCCTTTGATTCATTGGGCATGGCTCTGACCGACGTGCTCAGCAGCCCCACCACGCGAACCGCCCAGACGTCACTGTTCATGTTCGGCAAGACCGAGCTGTCCCCCGGCCCGCTGGCCATCTGCGGCGACGCCATGGGCGGTGAAATCCTCGGCCACAAACAGCCGGGACGCAACCTGATGCTGATCACCCACAGCGCCTGCATGAGCGACTTCCAGACCAGCCTCGGCTTCCCTCACGCAGCCGCTGCAGAGTACGGCAGCGCACTGTTCGTCAAGGTGCTGCCCAACGGCACCTTCAAGGCCATGGGCACCATGAACAGCGAAGAGTGGACCGCCGCACTTAAACAACTTTAATTACACTTGTTTACATATTAAGCCTTGAGACGTTCAGCAAAATGACAGCCCCACTCTGGCATGTTTAGCCGCGCCTGTTAGTTATGCTCTCCAACAACAACTTAGTGATCCTTACGATGCTTCGCCCTATTAAGTTAATACCGCCATTGCCCGTACTTGAACGTTATGGAGCGATGTGCGCATGCCCCGCATAAACCCTGTGTCCTGGCTATTGCTGGGCGTTGCCGTGTTCTTCCTGTTGCCCCTGGGCTTTCACGGTTTATGGACGCCGGACGAAACCCGCTACGCCCAGGTCAGCCAGGAAATGCTGATGAGCGGTAACTGGGTGGCGCCGCACTTCATGGGCGTGCGTTATTTCGAGAAGCCCGCCGCCGGCTATTGGCTGATCGCCCTTGGCCAGGCGGTGTTCGGTGAAAACCTGTTCGGCGTGCGCATCGCCTCAGTGCTGAGCACGGGCCTGAGTGTGGTGCTGGCCTACCTGCTCGCCCGTCGCGTGTGGAACGAGCCGCGCAAGAGCTTTGCCTGCGCCCTGCTCTACCTGAGTTTTGGCCTGGTGGCCGGGCAAGCCGGGTATGCCAATCTCGACCCGCAATTCACCCTGTGGGTGAACCTGAGCCTGGTGGCGTTGTGGTTTGCCCTGGACTGCCGCACGCCATGGGAACGCCTGGGTGCCTGGGCGGTGTTGGGCGTGGCCTGCGCCATGGGGTTCATGACCAAAGGGTTCCTGGCCTGGCTGTTGCCGGTGTTGATCGCCGTGCCCTATCTGGTCTGGCAGCGGCGCGTCGGTGAGTTGATGCGCTACGGGCCGCTGGCGGTGCTGGTTGCCGTGCTGGTGTGCCTGCCATGGGCCCTGGCGATCCACCTGTGCGAACCAGATTACTGGCATTTCTTTTTCTGGCATGAGCATATCCGCCGCTTTGCCGCCGACAACGCACAGCATGCGCGGCCGCTGTGGTTCTTCCTGCCAATCATGGTGGTGGCGTGCCTGCCGTGGGCTGCCTTGCTACCCGGCACCCTGCTAAAAACCTGGCAGGAAAAGCGCCAGCCGGCGATTGCCTTTCTCGCCCTGTGGCTGCTGCTTCCCCTGGGCTTTTTCAGCCTGAGCAAAGGCAAATTGCCGACCTACATCATGCCGTGCCTGTTGCCCCTGGCCTTGTTAATGGGCCACGGTCTGATCGACCTGATCAAGCAAGGCAAGGCCCGCACGCTAGTCATCAACGGCGCGCTCAATTTCGTGCTTGGCATGACAGCCATGGTGGCGCTGATCTACCTGCAAATCACCCACCCGCTGTACGGCAATAGCCATGCGGAGATGTTCAACCTGTCCCTGACGTTTATCGTGCTGCTGGGCTGGATCCTCGCCAACCTGTTGCAAGCGGTGCGCCCGCTGACGTTGTGGGCGATGCCTGCCCTGGGCATTGGTTTGCTGGTGGCATTGCTACCGGCGGGCATGCCGGCCCTGATCGAAGATAACGAGATGCCCGACCAATTCGTACTGGAACATCTGGACGAACTGCAACCTACCCGTGCTTTGCTGAGCAATGACCTGGGCCTGGCATCGGCCTTGACCTGGCGCCTGCGCCGGCCCGATGTGGCGTTTTATAACACCCAGGGCGAGCTGCGCTATGGCTTGAACTACGAAGACGCGGCACAGCGCAAGGTCACGCCAGACAGTATCCAGGCCTGGTTGGCCGAGGCCCGCCGAGACGGGTCGGTCGGCGTGCTGATGCAGGTCAAGAGCACCAGCGAACACCGCGAAGAAGGGCAGTTGCCGCCCGGCGGCAAACGCTATCGCAAGGGCAACCTGGTACTGACGATTTACTCCCAACAACCTTGAATGCAGCGCCTGCCACGGGGAACATCCCATGAGTTTCTGGAAAACCGAACGCGGCGCCCTGGTGTTACTGCTGGGCACCTCGGCCTTGCTGCTCTTGCTGGGCCTGGGCAGCCGCGACCTGTGGGGGCCGGAAACGCGCTGGGCGAATATCGCCTTGCAGATGCTGCAAAACGGTGACTATTTCGACCCGTATCTCAAAGGCATGCCGTATTACGACAAACCCTTGCCCTCCTACTGGCTGATCACCGGGTTTGCCCATCTGCTCGGCGGCCTCGGCCCGTGGTCGCTGCGCCTGTCATCGGTGATTGCCGCGTGGTTGAGCATCTGGCTGGTGTACCTGATCGGTGAACGCCTGTTTCGAAAAGGCACCGGGCTGATTGCCGGGTGGATGCTCGCCACCACCTTCTACTTCCTGTTCTGGGCCCGCGTGGCCACCGCCGATGTCCTCACCGTGTGCGGCGTACTGGCAGCGGTGTGGTGGTATTGGCGCGGGCCGGATGACACGCGGCTGGGGCGCTACACGGTGTTTTTCCTGTTGCTGGCCGCCACCTCGCTGTTCAAAGGCTTGATCGGCGTGGTGCTGCCAGGGTTGGTACTGCTGCCACACCTGCTCAGCGAACACCGCTACAAACGCCACCTCAACCCGCGCCTGGTGCTGGCCCTGCTCATCGCCGGCGTGGCGTATGCGATTCCCTTTGTGCTGTCCCACCGCTACGGCGCCCCTACTTACGGCGAGAGCGGCCTGGAGCTGGTGTTCCGCGAAAACGTGGTGCGTTTCTTCGACCCCTTCGACCATATGGGGCCGATCTACACCTACCTGATCTACCTGCCGGTCTACACCCTGCCCTGGGCACCCTGCTGGTTACTTGGCCTGTGGCTGGCCGTGCGCAACTGGCGCAAGGCGCCGCCCAACGTACGCTGGCTGGTGTGGGGCCTGGCCCTGTTGTTTGTATTCTTCACCGCCAGCGGCAGCCGCCGCAGCTACTACGTGTTGCCGCTGGTGCCCTTTGCCCAACTGCTCGGCGCCTGGTGGTTGAGTGAGCGCCTGCACAAAAAACCTTCGAGCTGGCCGCGCTGGCAAACAGGTTTTGGCCTCAGCGCAGGCCTGCTCTTGCTGGTGCTGGGCGTGATCTACCCCTGGACCAACGGCAACGGCGGCGTCACCCGCTTCGCCGCCGACCTGCAAGCCCAGGCAGAAAAAAGCGCACCCTGGAACCAATGGCAACTGGTGCTGGTAGAGGTCGACAACAAACTGCCCATGTACCTGCAAAACCACGGCAAACCTTTCTACTACGTCAGCGAAAGCCAGGACTTCCCGCGCCAGGGCGACAGCGCCGCATTCATGGCCTGGCTGGAGAAAACCAGCGGCCAGGGGTTTGATCCGCAACGCACGATAATCGTCGCGCAGTATTCCAAGGACGAGCCCGCGCCGTTGGCGTTCCTGGGGGTAGATCATCAAGTGGTGACGACGCAACCGGATAATGGGGAGCGGTTGTTCAAGGCGCGTGAGGGAGGCAGTGTGGCGTTTGTTCCGGGGACACGCTGAGGTACTTTGTTTGCTGGCCTTTTTTCATGGCGAAGATTCTGGCGGTGTGGCATTTGTTGGCGATTGCCAAGACGACGGTGGATCGCTCCTACCTTGGTATTGATGCAAATACCTTGGTAGTTCAGGCGAACCGGGTCGATGCCATCGCAGCATAGATATCTACACAACTTTAATGCGACGCCGGACCTGTGGCGAGAGAGCTTGCTCCCGCGACGGCCTGACAGCC
The DNA here is from genome assembly GCF_021609665.1 of Pseudomonas sp. PA-1-3F. Classification (NCBI taxonomy): domain Bacteria; kingdom Pseudomonadati; phylum Pseudomonadota; class Gammaproteobacteria; order Pseudomonadales; family Pseudomonadaceae; genus Pseudomonas; species Pseudomonas sp. PA-1-3F. The sequence continues at coordinate 8,097 of NZ_WJZD01000033.1, forward strand.
GACGCTGATATAACTGATGCCCCGCGAACCCATGTGGGAGCTGGCTTGCCTGCGAAGGCGGCCTTAAAGCCAACCAGTATCTCGGGTCAGACCGCGTACATATCGGTTCCTGCGGTAATGGCTGCTATTGGTTCCGCTTTTACAGCGGGTCACTGTTGAAAAGAGCCGGGATGCCGGCCCAGCCAAAAGTAACCAAAAGGCTCTTGCCCCACCACTCGGCACCTCGCCTAGTCTCGGTGTTCCCGTAATCCGACAGCGTGGTTTAACGGGGCGCCTAAGATCAAAAGCAGATCAAGATCAAGAGCGGCTCGCTTCGCATCGTGGTTACCGTCGGCGGCTACAGGCTACAAAGTTGTGTAGATACCTATGGCCATCGCAGGCAAGCCAGCTCCCACATGGGTTCGCAGGGCATCAGTCGAATCAATATCGGCTGTCAGGCCGTCACGGGATCAAGCTCCCTCGCTACAGTTACCGGTCAGTCTCAACTGATAAGCGTCAGCTTGCCCGCTATGGTGATATCTCCATCGAGGACCACTATCGCGGAGAAACCCGTTCCCATCTCGCAGGCATTCAGACACCGATACCAGCATCTCAAGTTCTGGGCAGACTCGCCGCGTGAATAAATGCCTCATCCAAAGTACTGCCGCCGTACCTGCTTAAAAATCCCTCGGCATTGGAAAACCGATTAAAGCGTTGTTGGCTTAGCATGTAAAAGTCATCGCAGTGAGTGACGATCTCGTCAATGTTATGCGACGACACAAGTATCGCCACACCTTCCGCCGTCGCTCCCTCCAAACACCGCCAAATGTGGTAACGGAACTCCGGGTCAACGCCTGCAGTGGGCTCATCCAAAATCACAAGGTCTGCGTTAACGGACAATAACGACAAGGTGAAAAACCAACGCTTTTCGCCATAGCTGCAAAGGGATGATTTCTTCTTCCAGATTTCGCAATAGCGTTCAGCAATACCAGGGCTCCACTTTTCAATTTTCTCCAAGGCGTGCCGCTGGGTAACGCGCGTATCGGAGCAAAAAAGCATCATCATGTTAAAAACATCGAACATTCGAAATACTGGAGGCGTGGCGATGATCTGTGAAAGGTAAAGTAGCTTGGAAAATGAATGTTGCACTTCACCTCCATTCATTTTCTTCAGGCCACAGATCACGTCAAAAAACGTAGTTTTTCCGGAACCATTAGGCCCCAACAAACCTATCATTGTGCCGGCCTCGACTTCCAATGAGGCACTCTTGAATAAAATATGCTGACCGTACCTAACGTCCAGTGCATCCACGATTAGCCGTTTCATCAGTACCGACTCCAAACGGGGTTGATGAGTAAAAATCGGAACACAAACCACCCTGTGACAATGATCATTCCTAAAATCGACGCTACCAATGTAGCGGACCCGGTCACCCCCACCAACATCAGGCGATTGGCCCACCCCATCGGATTAAAAAGATCGATTACGTTAAATAGTGAATACGAGGTGCTAAGGCTACCGATACCCAGCGCCAACATAGAGACTGATAATATGGAGAAAAGAGTATTAGTATTTTGAAAGCCTATGGGCACCAGCGTCAACAATAAGGATGGCGTAGAAAAAAGCAAAAAACACATATAGAAACGACCAACAATAACCAACCACTCTTCCAAGGCCATCAAACCAAAATAGCCCCGCGTCAGCACATAAAATACCGAACAATAAATCAGCGACATAAATGAGTACGCTAAAAACTGCCCAGCGAGAAAGGTGATCTTAGTACGTTTTGTATACACAAAGGAGCGCAAAAAACCACTTTCTCTTCGCCCTACTATATAAAACGCCAAACCAAAAAGTGCCACGCTTGAAGAAATAAAAGCGTAAAACCATGAAGTGGCAGATGCGTAGTCACGTAAAGATTCTCCGCCAGTGTACCCAGCGTAAGTAATCAAGTAGAAGGTTACCACTGGGGATATTACGATCCACAATAGGGCGACCGGCTCTTTCAATTGTTCCTTAATAAAAAGCTTTGCCAGCAAGAAAGGCTTAGATAATGGGTAGATATGCATAGCTCACCTCATGAAATGGCACCATTTTATCCAAGCGAGACAAAAACAAAAAATGCAAACTGAAGTACCACCCATAATCTAGTAGACAAAAAGAAACTTGCAACAAAAGCAATTTACCCTTGTAGGAATTCGGTCACACCCAATTAAGAACTTTCACTCATTAAAATCAGAAAACCAACAATTGTCATAAAGAAGACACAATGAATTAACTTTCACACACCAAATTATTTCCTCATAAAATAACATCTTAGAAGTTGCCAACTTCGGAATTCAACAACCCTTCCCTGGCGAGTTCTCCATAGGAAGCGACGTAAAATTACAAATAAAAAGTAATAAATCCGACAAGTGGTCCGCCGAGTTAGCGCCTTCAAACACTTTAAAAGGCCAGCAAGCCGTGTCCCTCGTTTAGACGCGGCGGGTGTCGTCTCCTATCCAAGGCGGAGCTACAACATGAATAAAGTCCTACCCGATCCACCCCTCGATCCCGCAAAAGACCGTGGCACATCCAACCGCGCCATCGACGACCTGGTTTGAAGATACCTTGCTCTACACCGCCAGCTTGCTCGACAGCGCTTTGGCAACGGCGCTCGATTGTGGTGAGCTGCTGGATAGCCCGGGGCGGGCGAAGATCCTGGCGGTGTGGCATTTGTTGGAGATTGCCAAGACGACGGCAGATCGCTCTCTGTAGGAGCGAGCTTGCTCACAAAAAACTCACAGGCGCCGCGTTTATTCAGGAGGCACGCGTTATCGTTGAGGTTTTTCGCGAGCAAGCGCGCTCCTACATTGGTATTGATGCAAATACCTTGGTAGTTCAGGCGCACCGAGTCGATGCCATCGCAGGCAAGCCAGCTCCCACATGGGTTCGCAGGGCATCAGTTGGATCAATGCCGGCTGTCAGGCCGCTTTCGCGAGCAAGCCCGCTTCCACCGCAAGCTCCCCTCACCACAAGTCAGCTAAATCCGTCGACGGCGGTTGAGTTGGGGGATGGCGGCTTGGGGAGCTTCCACGCGCGGGGCCTGCGCCGCCGTTTTCGCGGCCAGTTGTGCCAGCGTGGGCTGGCTGAACAAGGTGCGGGCGTCCACGTCCAGCCCGGCCTTGCGCAGGCGGGCTACCAGGTTCACTGCCAACAGGGAGTGCCCGCCCAGTTCAAAGAAGTGGTCATGGCGCCCTACCCGTTCGAGCTTCAACACGTCAGCCCAGATCCCGGCCATCAGGGTTTCCATCTCGCCCACTGGCGCTTCGTAGGCTCGGCTAAGCACGGCCTCCAGCCCTGGCGCCGGCAGGGCCTTGCGGTCGAGTTTGCCGGCGGGGTTGAGGGGCAGTGCGTCGAGTTGCACGAAGGCGGCCGGCACCATGTATTCCGGCAGGTGCTCCAGCACATGGTCACGCAAGGCTTGCAGGCTCGGCGCCTGGCCGCGCAGGGTGAAGTAGGCCACCAGGCGCTCATCGCGAATCAATACCGCCACCTCGTGCAGCGCCGGGTGGGCGGCCAGGTGTGCTTCGATCTCTCCCAGCTCCAGGCGCACACCGCGCAGCTTGACTTGGAAGTCGTTACGCCCAAGGAATTCAAGAGTGCCGTCTGGCAGGTAGCGCACCAGGTCGCCGGTGCGATACAGGCGGTCGCCGGGCACGAAGGGGCTTTCGATGAAACGTTCGGCGGTCAGCTGTTCCAAGCCCAGGTAACCACGGGCAACGCCGACGCCGCCGATGTGCAGTTGGCCGCTGATACCCATGGGCACCGGCGCATCATGAGCGTCCAGGACATACAGGCGGGTGTTGTTGATGGCGCGGCCAATCGGCAGTTGCAAGGCGGGCACCGGCGCGCCGGGTTCGAGGGTCCAGGCGCAGCTGTCCACCGTGGCTTCGGTGGGGCCGTACACGTTATGCAAGCGCACCGTGGGCAAGCGCGCCTGCACGCCACGGGCCAAGGCGGCGGTGAGTTCGCCACCGCCGCACACTATATCGGTGAGGCTGGTGCACAGGGCCGATTCGTCCAGGTCCAGAAACTGCTGCAACATGGCGGGCACGAACTGGATCACCCTGATCTGCTGCTCACGAATCACCTGGGCCAGGTACGCCGGTTCACGGTGCCCATCGGGCCGCGCCAACACCAGGCGCATGCCGTTGCTCAACGGCCAGAACAGCTCCCACACAGAACCATCGAAGCTGAACGGCGCGCGCTGCAACAAGGCGCCGCCTTCGGCGTTCGGGCACAGTTGCGAGCCCCAATGCAACAGGTTGCCCAGGCCACGGTGCTCGATCATCACACCCTTGGGCGTGCCGGTGGAGCCCGAGGTGTACATCACGTAGGCGAGATTGGCGACGCTCAAGCCTGGCACGCTTGGATTGTCGATTGGCGCCTGATTCCAGGTGCAGTGGTCGAAGTCGATCAGCGGGATCGAGACATCGCCCACCCCTTCGCGAGTGGCAGCTTGTACCAACAGTGCCACTGGCTGGCTGTCTGTGAGCATGTAGGCCAGGCGCTCGCGTGGGTAACCTGGGTCGAGCGGCACGTAGGCGCCGCCCGCCTTGAGAATTCCCAATAAGCCCACCACCAAGTCCAACCCACGCTCCACGCACAACGCCACCCGCGAGTCCGGTTGTACGCCGTGCTCACGCAAGTGAAAAGCCAGTTGGTTGGCACGTTCGTTGAGTTGGCGGTAGGTCAATGCGTGCTGACCCGCCTGCACCGCAATGGCATCGGGGTTTCGCCGCGCATGGGCTTCAAACAGCGCTTGCACGGTCAGCGTTTGTGGGTAGTCGGTGGAGGTTGCGTTGAAGTCCACCAATAGAGTGTGCAACTGGCTCGCGGGCAGCACCTGCACACCGCGCAGCGGCATATCCGGCGTGCGTTCCAATGCGTCCAGCAGGCCATTCAGCGCGGTGTCGAAGTAGCTCAAGACAGGTTCAGCGCCCACTGTGTCCGGGGCCATGACCTTGAGCCGGAAGCCGCTGGCCGTGTCGTCCACCGTGAGCATCAACGGGTAACTGAGGATGTCTTCACTGCTAAGCAAGGCAATGCCCGGCACAAGGTTCAGCCCAGGGTCCGCCGAGGTGTGACGATAGTTGAGCAAACTGTTGAACAGTTCCGGCACGCCGCTGCGACGCTGGGCCAACGCCAGGGACGCCTGTTCATGGGCGAGCAAAGCGCTCAGTTGCGCGTGAGTGTCGTGCAGCGCATCCGCCACGTTTTTCCCGGCCAGGCGCAGGCGCAGCGGCAAGGTGTTGATAAACATGCCCAAGGCCCGCTCGGCCCCCTCGCCGGCTTGCAAGCGGCCGAGCAGCACGGTACCGAACACCACATCTTCGCGGCCGGCGACACGGCTGAGCACCTGAGCCCAGGCCAGGTGGAAAAGGCTCGCGGCACTGACCCCCAGGGCTCGTGCCTGGCTGCGCAGGCGCAGATTGAGCGCGTCGCTGAGCGAGCGCTGCGCCTCTTCGGTCTCGGCACGCAGGGCCTGACGCTTCTGTAGGCCGAACGCCAAGGTCGGCTCATCGACATCCGCCAGACGCTCTCGAAAGAACGCCTCGTGCGCCGCCTGGCGAGCCGTTGAGCGGGCCTGCGCGACCATGTTGCGATAAGGCACGGGCACAGGCAGCTGCGCCTGTTGACCCAGCAGATGGGCACGAATCTCGTCCACCAGCAGCGTGGTCGACGTGGCATCGTTGACCAGATGATGAAAGCGCAGCCTGGCGACCCAGCGCTGGTGCTGGGGCTCCTCGGCGTAATCCAGGGCCATCAGCGGCGCCTGGCGCAAGTCCAGGGGTTGCGCCGGTTCGCGCAGCACTTCAACTCGCAGCTGCGCCTGGCGCCACACCACCTGCATCGGTTGTTCCAGGGCATCCCACACCAGGCTGGTGCGCAAAATATCGTGGCGATCGATCACCTGTTGCAGGGCACTGGCGAAGGCATCCAGCTGCTCGCGGCGCGCGAAGCTGAACAGCGCTTGTTGCTGGTACGGGTCGTGCGCATCGGTGAGGTGGTGGTAGAGCAACCCTTCCTGCAACGGCGCCAGCGGATAGATATCCTGCACGTTGGCGGCGCCGCCAGGGATGCCGGCGACGATGCGGTCGAGGCTGGTTTGGTCAAGTTCGGCAAGAACGAGCAAATCCTTGGTGATATGGGTGCAACCGGCCGGGATTCGATTGGCCGGCACCGCCTTTTCGTGACCGACACACGCCGCCGCCAGCGCCGCCAGGGTGGGCTGGCCGAACAGCACTTGCACATCGGCGCGCAGGCCGGCCTCGCGCATGCGCTGCACCAGTTGCACCGCCAACAGCGAATGCCCGCCCAGCTCGAAGAAATGGTCATGGCGGCCCACTGGCTGCACATTCAGCAACTCGGCCCAGATCTGCGCCAGTGTGGTCTCCACGCCCTCTTGTGGCGCTTCGAAGCGGCGGGTGATAAAGGCTTCCTGGGTCGGTGACGGCAAGGCTCGGCGGTCGAGCTTGCCGTTGGCGGTGAGGGGCAACGCGTCGAGGCACACGTAAGCCGCCGGCAGCATGTAGTCCGGCAGCGAGGCTTGCAGGTGAGTGCGCAGCACTTCGATTTCCACAGGCTGACGGGGCACAAACCACGCCCATAATTGCCCGTCGCGAAACTGCACCACCGCGTCCTGAAGCGCCGGATGGCTGGCCAGGGCCGACTCGATTTCCCCCAGTTCGATGCGCACGCCACGGATTTTTACCTGGTCGTCATTGCGCCCCAGGTAGTCGAGATTGCCGTCTGGCAGCCAGCGCGCCAGGTCGCCGGTGCGGTACATGCGACCGCCGCTGAAAGGGTCGTCGATAAACCGTTCGGCACTCAACTCGGCACGGTTCAGGTACCCCCGCGCCACGCCCTTGCCGCCGACATACAACTCCCCCGCCACGCCAATCGGCACCGGGCGTTGCTGCGCGTCCAGCAGGTAGACGCGGGCATTGGCGACCGGCGCGCCGATATGCAACGGCTGGCCCACCTCAACGCGCCCCGAGGTCGCCACAACGGTGGCTTCGGTGGGGCCATAGTTGTTCACCACCGCAAACGTCTGCGCCTGGGTGAAGGTGCGCAGGCGGTCGCCGCCGATCAGCAAGGTGCGCAAGGTGGGATGCCCCAGCCCCTGGCTGAACGCATATTCGGCCACAGGCGTGGGCAGGAAACACACATCCAATGGTTGCGAGCGCCACCAGCCGAGCAACGCGTCGATATCTTCCGCGCCTTCATGGGCCGGTGGCAGGTGCAAGGTCGCCCCCACGCACAACGCCGGCCAGACTTCCCAGGCCATGGCATCAAAACCGAAGCCGGCGACGCTGGCAGTGTGGCTGCCCGCATGCAGGTCGAACGCTTGGCAATGCCAGTCCACCAGGTTCGACACGCTGTGATGTTCGACCATCACACCCTTGGGCAACCCAGTGGAACCCGAGGTGTAAATCACATAAGCCAGGTTCGACGGCGTGACGGCAACCTGAGGGTTACTGTCGATGGATGCGCTGCCAGGCTCCAGCGCGATCACCGGTACCGTCGAGACGGGCAGACGCTGGCGTAAATCGCGCTGAGTCAGGATGGCCGCAGGCGCGCTGTCGTGCAGCAGGTACTCCAGGCGTTCGCCGGGATGGGCCGGGTCCAGCGGCACGTAGCAGGCGCCGGCCTTGAGGATCGCCAACAGCCCCGCCAGGGTGTCAAGGCCACGCCGGGCCAGGATCGCCACACGGTCATCGGGCTGTACGCCGAATGCCACCAATTGATGGGCCAGTGCATTAGCCTGGCGGTTGAGTTGGGTGTAGCTCAGTGAGCGGTCCTGATACACCGCCGCAATCGCGTGGGGCGTGCGTGCGGCCTGGGCCTCGATACGCTGGTGCAGGGTTTGCGGCGTAGCGTTGGGCTGCGCGGTGGCGTTCCAGTGCAGTAGTCGGGCCTGCTCCTCGGGCAGCAGCATGCAAAACTCGCCGATGGTCAGCGCAGTGTCCTCCAGCCCCTGCTCCAGCAGCCCGATGAAACGCTGGGCCAACGCCTGCACATCGTGCGCCTGGAAATACGCCTCGTTGTAGACGCAATGCAGCCACGCATTGTCCTGGTAACGGTTGCTGCGCAAGTGAATGGCGAGCGGTAGCGCTTCATGGTGATTGGAGACTTTGATCGCGCGGGCCTGGACCTGACCGAAGCGCAGGTCGTGGTCGTCCGGCTCGAACGATACCGACACGTCGAAGAGTTGCCCGCGATCTGTTCGGCGCAAGCCCAGCTCGCGGTTCATCTCACTCAACGGGAAGCGCTGATGACGAAAATCCTGCTTGAGCTGATCACGGATGCCCCGTACCAGAGCACCGAAAGACACGCCCTCGTTGAACGCAAAACGTACCGCGCTGACCTGGGTGAAGAGGCCCACAGTGGCGCGAAAACGCGCGTTGGAGCGGTTGAGAATCGGCAGGCCCACTCCCCATTCCTGCCGTTGGCTGGTGCGGGTGAAATACACATACATCGCCGCCAGCAACACATGAAAGGCCGACGCCTGGTAGTGGTTGGCAACCTGCTCCATGCGGTTGAGCAACTGCACCGGAAAGCCCTGCACCCAGGTGTTGCTCGACGTCTTGGTGTTGTGCCTGGGGGTGAGCAGCGGCTCGGGCAGCACCTGGTATTTGCCCAGCCAATAATCACGGTCGCGGGCGTAGCGGGCCGATTGCAGGTAGCGTTGGTCGGTGTCGATAAAGTCGATGTAGGAAGGCGCCAGTGGCTCGGTGGCGTGCCCCTGCTCCAGGGCGCTGTAGAGCTGCGCGAGGGATTGCAGCATCTGGCCGAAGCCCCAGCCGTCGAGGATCAGGTGATGAGCCTGGGTACCGAGGCGGTAGTGATCATCATCAAGTTTGACCAGGAAAAAACGGCACAGTGGCTCGCCGCTCAGGGCGTAGGGCCGAGCCATTTGCGCCTGCATCAAGGTTTGGCTTGCCGCGGATGGGTCGGGCAGCGCGGAGAAATCATGCAGCGCCATTTCCACCTTCAGCTCCGGGGCGAATGTTTGCCCAGGCAGGCCATTGGCGTCGGTGTGCAGTTGGGTGCGAAGTGCATCGTGACGGGCCACCAGCAGTGCGACAGCATGCTGCATGTGTTCGGGCTCGACGGTGCCGGCAAAATCCAGATAGCCGCCAATGTTGTACAGCGGCGAATCGCCCACGCGCAGTTGGTCGAGCCAAATGTCTTGTTGGGCGCCAGTGAGGGGGAAGCGGGCCGGCTGGCTGGAGGAATACTGCATAAGATCCTTCTCATGGGGGTCAGGCACTGGCCGCGCAGAGGTGGCCCATTACGCCGAAGTTGCCGGATTGGAGCATGGCCGCCGAGGGGTGTCTGACACCCGAAACCCGGACATTCAAATGGATTGATAGGCCTTGATCGAAGGTGCATGGCTGAAACGATTAAAGCGTTGTAGGAGATTGGCTACAGCGCATCCATGCCGAGCCTCTGGATAACCCCTTCATTTTAATAATTGATAATTTAAATCAATAACTTAACCAAGACTAAAAATAACTTACACCTGTACGTAGCCGGCTTAATTCACGAGAAACGTCGGATTAATGGCGCAGCTTTTATGGCAGCTTGTGTCCCTCGTTTCCGCTACATACGTAGGACAAATCCCTATGGCTAAATAAAATCTCGAACGCCGAGTTACGTTCAAGCAGTACGGAGCGCCCTGCACAGGCCCTGGGCAACCGTTGACGGTTTTCGACATCAAGGATGAGATGGCTATGAGTCTGACCCCAAGTATTGGCGACACCTGCGGCCCGCATTTTTATGCCGAGATGGGCGAGTTGATTTCAAACAGCGGCGACGAACATTTCGCCGCCACGATGTTGCAGCTGGTGGGCAAGTGGGTACCGATTCACCTGGTGGACCTCAGCGAATGGACCCTGGATGAACTGCGCGACCGCGTGCTGGACATCAAGTTACTGGGCAGCGCCGGGGTGAAAAAGGATTTGTCGGTGCCCCAGACCTTGCATGCGCTGAACGACCACCCGCTGTTGCGGCAGATGCTGCACATGCAAGACCCGCTGCTGATCCAGATGAACGCCAAGGCCAACAGCGCGCATCCGCGCGGTACTTCGCACCAGTGCAACCTGGTATCGCGCCAGGGCAATCGACGCTGTGTGATTTCGTTCTACCGCCCGCCGACGCAGCAGGGGTTCTCCCTGGCTGAGTTGTCGTTTCTCAAGTGCTTGTCGGACACGCTGTTGCCGTTGATGGAACGGCACGCCCAGAGCCTGCGCCAGGCGACGCACGCCGAGACTGAGCCGGCCCATACCCTGTTGGAACAATCGCAGTTGCAGCGTGAGTTCTACAAACGCTTGTCTTTGAGCGACATCACCCTTTCGGCGCGGGAACAGGAGGTGTGCCTGGGCCTGCTGACCGGCGGTACCGTGCCGCAAATCGCGGAGAAACTCAGTGTCAAAAACAGCTCGATCGAGACCTACCTCAAGCGCGCCGCCGCCAAGCTGGGCGTGAGCGGCCGGCATGGCCTGGCCAAATGGATGGTGGGCGCCTGATGAGCACACGAGCACTGTGCACCGTCGGCATGGCCTGGATGCTCGGCGGTTGCTCGCTGATTCCCGAGTACCAGCGACCAGCCGCGCCGACGCCTGCGCAGTACCCCCAAGACGGCGTATACCGCCTGGCGCAGGCCGGCACCCAGGCGCAAAACCCGGACTGGCAGCAGCTGTTCCGCGACCCGGCGCTGCAACAGCTGATTAATGATGCACTGCTCAACAACCGCGACCTGCGAGTGGCGGCCCTGAATGTGCAAGCGTTCCAGGCCCAGTACCGAATCCAGCGCGCGGATCTGTTCCCGGCGATCTCTGCCACAGGCGCCGGCAAGCGCCAGAAGCTGCCGGGGAGCGTGACCGGCACCGGCAAGTCAGCGATAACCTCCAATTACTCCGCCACCTTGGGCCTGAGCGCTTACGAACTGGATCTGTTCGGCCGCGTGCGCAGCCTCAGCGAACAGGCGCTGCTCACTTACCTGGGCACCGAACAAGCGCGGCGCAGTACGCAATTGAGCCTGGTGGCCAACGTCGCCAATGCCTACCTGACCTGGCGCGCCGATCAGGAACTGCTGGCCCTGGCCGAGCAAACCCTGGTCGCCAACGACCACAGCTGGCAATTGACCAGCCGCAGTAAAAGCGCAGGCAAAGCCTCGGCGCTGGACGTAGTGCAAGCGCGCACAGCAGTGGAAAGTACCCGCGCCAGCGTAGCCCGCTATGAACGCCAGGTGGCCCAGGACCTCAACAACCTCACGCTGCTGGTGGGTGGCCCGGTGGATGAACACCTGCCTGCGCGACCGCTGGCCGACGATCTGGTCGCTCGCGTGCCCGCCGGCTTGCCCTCGGACCTGCTGCAACGCCGCCCGGATATCCTCCAGGCCGAATACCAACTGCAGGCGGCCAACGCCAATATCGGTGCGGCCCGTGCTGCGTTCTTTCCTTCCGTGACCCTGACGGCAAACGCCGGCAGCACCAGCAAGGAGCTGTCGGGGCTGTTCAAGGGCGGCTCGGGTAGCTGGACCTTTCAGCCGCAGATCAACCTGCCGATCTTCAACGCCGGCAGCCTGCGCGCCAGCCTCGATTACGCCAGGCTGCAGAAGGACATCACGGTGGCCCAGTACGAAAAATCCATCCAGGGCGCCTTCCAGGAAGTTGCCGACGGCCTCGCCGCACGCCAGACCTTCAACGACCAACTGGCGGCGCAACGGGATTTCGTCGCCGCCAACCAGAACTACTATGACCTGGCCGAGCACCGTTACCGCAGCGGCGTGGACAGCAACCTGACGTTCCTCGATGCGCAGCGTTCGCTGTTCAGCGCGCAACAGGCGCTGATTGTGGACCGGCTGGCGCAGTTGGTCGCCGAGGTGAATTTGTATACCGCACTGGGTGGCGCCTGGGATATCAGCGCAACCCCGACTGCCGCAGCCGGTACTCCCCCGGCGTCATCTGTGCATAGCGCAAAAAAAACCGGCTGAAATACGCAGGGTCCTTGAACCCCAGCTGGTAGCAGATTTCATTCGCGGAACTGCCGGTAAACAACAGCAGGCGCTTGGCCTCTTGCATCAGCCGTTCAAGGATCAGGCGCTTGGACGGCAGGTCGGCAATGCGTCGGCACACTTCATTGAGCCGCGCCTGGGTCACGCCAATGCCCTCGGCATAACGCGCCAACGGCCAGTGTTCCAGGTAGTGGGCTTCGATCAGCTCGTTGAAACGATGGAAGATGCGCAGGTCTTCATGGGCTGTCGGGCGTGCCGGCTGGGCGTGGGCGCACAGGCGCAGCAACCGGATCATGATCAACCGCGTCAGGCTGTCGAGGGCGGCGGCGCGCCCTGCCCGTTCGGCGTTGATCTCACTGCACAGCGCCTCGAAGAGTTGTTCCAACCCCTCAGCGTCGCCAGTCAAGGCCACACATGCGGCGCCGGAGGCGAGGCTGGGGTCGGCGTCGATCAATCCCCATACAAGCTGCTGGCGCACCGTCAACACATGCCCGTCGGCATCGGCTTCGGTGACAAACGCGTGGGCCACCGTGGGCGGCGTGAGAAAAAACATCGGCCCCGATTCAACGTACTGGCGGTCATCCAGATACACCCGCACTGCACCACTCTTGACGTAATGCACCTGGAAAAACCGGTCATGGCGATGCACCGCCATATTGCGCCCGAAAAACCCCGCCAGGTTGCCGAGCTTGTCGTAATGCACCTCGGCGTCGCTGTAGCGCTGGTCGTAGACCTGCCCGATGTTGATGTTGGGAATCGGCTTCACGGGGCTCTCTTCTTGTTGTTGTGAGGCCAGCGCAGTGTGCCACGCTTGACGGTAGTTAACATATTAATTATAACGTTAACAACTTAACGAACGGCCTGTGCAGCCGTCGTCACCGCCAGGAGAAACGCATGAGCCGAACCCTGCATGATGTTGCCAGCGGCACCCTGTTCGGCGTTGCGCTGAACTACCAGGGCCTGCTGGACCAGCATCTCGCCGCCTTCCAACAGCCGCCCTACCAGCAGCCGCCGACCAAGCCGGTGCTGTTTATCAAAACCCCCAACACCCGCAATGCCCATGGCGGCGTAGTGCTGCAGCCTGCGGGCGAGCGCCTGCAGCCGGGCCCGGCGTTGGGTGTGGTGATCGGCCAGCGCGCCAGCCGTGTCAGCCTGGAGAACGCCATGGCGCATGTGGCCGGGTATGTGGTGGTGAATGAATTCAGCCTGCCGGAAGACAGCTACTACCGCCCCGCCGTCAAAGCCAAATGCCGCGATGGGTTTTGCGCCCTGGGCCCGCAGTTGGTGGCGCGGGATCAAGTGGCCAACCCCAATCAATTGAGCCTCAAGCTGTTCGTCAATGGCGAGCTGCGCCAGGAAAGCTCTACCGCCGATTGGGTACGCGACATCCCGCAATTGATCGCCGAGATCAGCGAGTTCATGACCCTGTACCCCGGCGATGTACTGATCACCGGCACCCCGCAAGGCCGCGTGGATGTGCAGCCAGGCGACCAGGTTGAGGTCGATATCACCGGCATTGGCCGCCTGAGCAACACCATTGCAGCGGAGGCATCGGCATGAAACGCGCACGTATCCACTTTGAAGGTGCAACCCACAACGTATTGGTGCAAGCCGACTGCAGCGTGCGCCTGGAGGATGGGCGGTTGCTGGCCGAAGACCAGGTGCAATGGCTGCCACCCGCCACCGGCAACATGTTCGCACTGGGTTTGAACTACGCCGACCACGCCGCCGAACTGGCCTTTACGCCGCCGACCGAACCGCTGGCATTCATCAAATCGGTGGGCACCTACACCGGTCACCGCCAAGTCAGTTGGCGCCCCGACAACGTCGCCTACATGCACTACGAGTGCGAGCTGGTGGCGGTCATCGGCAAGACCGCGCGCAACGTCAAGCGCGCCGACGCCCTGGACTACCTGGCCGGTTACACGGTGTGCAACGACTACGCGATCCGCGACTACCTGGAAAACTACTACCGCCCCAACCTGCGCGTGAAAAACCGCGACGCCACCACCCCGGTCGGCCCGTGGATTGTCGACGTGGCCGATGTGCCCGACCCAGGCAACCTGAAATTGCGTACCTGGATCAACGGCGAACTGCGCCAGGAAGGCAGCACGAAAGACATGATTTTCGATATCCCCTACCTCATCGAATACCTGTCCAGCTTCATGACCCTGCAACCGGGCGACATGATCGCCACCGGCACGCCCGAGGGCCTGGCCGATGTGGTGCCGGGGGATGAGGTAGTGGTGGAAGTCGAAGGCGTGGGCCGCCTGGTCAACCGTATCGTCAGTGAAACGGAGTTTTTCTCCGCGCGCAAAGAGGCTTGAGCACCATGATCAAACACTGGATCAACGGCCGTGAGGTCGAAAGCAAAGACACCTTTATCAACTACAACCCGGCCACCGGCGAGGCCATCGGCGAAGTCGCCAGCGGCGGCGCCGAAGAAGTCGCGCAAGCCGTAGCGGCGGCGAAGGCGGCGTTCCCCAAGTGGGCCAATACGCCGGCCAAGGAGCGCGCGCGCTTGATGCGCAAACTGGGCGAGCTGATCGAACAGAACGTGCCACACCTGGCCGAGCTGGAAACCCTGGACACCGGCCTGCCGATCCACCAGACCAAGAACATGTTGATCCCGCGTGCCTCACACAACTTCGATTTCTTCGCTGAAGTCTGCACCCGCATGGACGGCCACACCTACCCGGTGGATGACCAGATGCTCAACTACACCCTGTACCAGCCGGTGGGCGTGTGCGGGCTGGTATCGCCGTGGAACGTGCCGTTCATGACCGCCACCTGGAAGACCGCGCCGTGCCTGGCGCTGGGCAATACGGCGGTGTTGAAGATGTCGGAGCTGTCGCCGCTGACCGCCAATGAACTGGGGCGCCTGGCGGTGGAAGCCGGGATTCCCGACGGCGTGCTCAATGTGATCCAGGGCTACGGCGCCACCGCCGGTGATGCACTGGTGCGCCACCCGGATGTACGGGCGATTTCCTTTACCGGCGGCACCGCCACGGGTAAGAAAATCATGCAGAGCGCCGGCCTGAAAAAGTACTCCATGGAACTGGGCGGCAAGTCGCCGGTGCTGATTTTTGAAGACGCCGACCTGGAACGCGCCCTCGACGCCGCGTTGTTCACGATCTTTTCCCTCAACGGCGAGCGCTGCACCGCTGGCAGCCGCATCTTCATCCAGGAAAGCGTCTACCCGCAATTTGTCGCCGAGTTCGCGGCGCGAGCCAAGCGCTTGATCGTCGGCGACCCCCAGGACCCGAAGACTCAGGTCGGCTCGATGATCACCCAGGCCCATTACGACAAGGTCACCGGCTACATCAAGATCGGCCTGGAGGAAGGCGCCACGCTGCTGGCTGGCGGCCTGGAACGCCCGGCCAACCTGCCGGCGCACCTGAGCCGCGGCCAGTTTATCCAGCCAACGGTGTTTGCCGACGTGAACAACCGGATGCGCATCGCCCAGGAAGAAATCTTCGGCCCGGTGGTGTGCCTGATCCCTTTCAAAGACGAAGCTGAAGCGCTGCAATTGGCCAACGACACCGAATACGGGCTGGCCTCCTACATCTGGACCCAGGACATCGGCAAGGCCCACCGCCTGGCGCGCGGTATCGAAGCGGGCATGGTATTTATCAACAGCCAGAACGTACGGGATTTGCGCCAGCCGTTTGGCGGAGTCAAAGGCTCGGGCACCGGGCGTGAAGGCGGCCAGTACAGCTTCGAAGTGTTTGCCGAGATCAAGAACGTGTGTATTTCCATGGGCAGTCATCACATTCCGCGCTGGGGCGTGTAGCCCAGGCTCAAACGAGCCTCCTGTGGGAGCCGGGCTTGCCCGCGATGCAGACACCGCGGTCCTTCAGCCGTACCGAGTCGATGCCATCGCAGGCAAGCCAGCTCCCACAGGGACCTCACAGGCCATACAAGAATAATTATTCAGGAGAGTCATCATGGGCCAAGTGGTTCTGGCAGCGAAGATCTGCCACGTACCGTCGATGTACCTGTCGGAACTGCCCGGCAAGCATCACGGCTGTCGCGAAGCGGCGATTGCCGGGCACAAGGAGATCGGCCGGCGTGCCCGCGAACTCGGGGCAGACACTGCGGTGGTGTTCGACGTGCACTGGCTGGTCAACAGCGGCTACCACGTCAATTGCGGCGAGCAGTTCCAGGGCACCTACACCAGCAACGAACTGCCGCACTTCATCAAGAACATGGACTACGCCTACCCCGGCTGCCCTGAACTGGGTGAGCTGATCGCCGCCGAAGCCAACCTGGCCGGCGTGCGCAGCATGGCCCATAACATCCCGAGCCTGGAGCTGGAATACGGCACCCTGGTGCCCATGCGCTACATGCATATGGACGTGCCCGAGGAGCAAAAGCTCAAGGTCATTTCCATCGCTGCCTGGTGCGCCTGGCATCGCCTGGAAGACAGCTTCGCCTTCGGCGCCGCCGTGCGCCGGGCGATCGAAAAGAGCGACCGCAAGGTGCTGGTGCTGGCGTCCGGCTCGCTGTCCCATCGGTTCTCGGACGACCGCCAGGCTGAGGCGAATATCCACAATTGGACCCGCGAATTCGACAAGCAGGTGGACCTGCATGTCGTGCAAATGTGGAAGCAAGGTCGCTTCAAGGAGTTCTGCGCCATGTTGCCCGACTACGCCGAACATTGTTTTGGCGAAGGCAAGATGCACGACACCGCCATGCTCCTGGGCCTGCTGGGTGGGCCGGACTATGCCAAGCCGACCGAGATCATCACGCCGCCGTTCGGCAGTTCGGGCACCGGCCAGATCAACGCGATTTTCCCGCTTTAACCCTGGGAGAACACCATGCCGCACTTTATCGCTGAGTACACCGACAACCTCGAACAGCAGGCCGATTTGCCCGGCCTGTTTGAAAAAGTCCACCGCGTGCTGGGTGACAGCGGTGTGTTTCCATTGGGCGGCATTCGCAGTCGCGGCGTGCGCCTGGACACCTGGCGCATGGCCGACGGCAAGCACGATTATGCCTTTGTACACATGACCCTCAAGGTCGGCCATGGCCGCGACCTGGCGACGCGCGAAGCAGTCGCCCAAGCGGTGTTCGCGGTGGTCACCGCACACTTCGCCGAGCTGCAGGCGCAACGGTTGTTGGCGCTGTCGTTCGAGATGATCGAGCTGCACCCGCAGCTCAACTTCAAGCAGAACAATGTGCATGCGTTCCTGAACAACCCGGCGAACTGAAACGGCCCCGTCCTCCCTGTAGGAGCGAGCTCGCTCGCGAAAAACCCACAGGCCCCGCGGATCACCGGCAGCGCTGCGTTTTCGTTAACGTTTTTTTCGCGAGCAAGCTCGCTCCTACAACAAAAAGAACAACGCCATGAGCACAGCCCATTCCACTGCAAGCCTGCGGCTTGCCGAGCACGACCGCACCCATCGTTTGGTGACCTGGCGCCTGATGCCCTTGTTGCTGGTGTGTTACCTGTTCGCCCATCTGGACCGCATCAACATCGGCTTTGCCAAGATGCAGATGAGCAGCGATCTGCACTTCAGCGACACCGTGTATGGCTTCGGCGCCGGCCTGTTCTTCATCGCCTACGCACTGTTCGGCGTGCCCAGCAACATTGCCCTGGACCGCGTCGGGCCACGGCGCTGGATCGCCTGCCTGATGGTGGTGTGGGGTCTGCTCTCCACCGGCATGTTGTGGGTGGAGAGCGCACGCGGGTTCTACGTGCTGCGCTTTCTGCTGGGTGTGGCCGAGGCCGGTTTTTTCCCGGGGATCCTGGTATTCCTCAACCGTTGGTACCCGGCACGCCGTCGCGCCCAGGTCACTGCCTTGTTTGCCATTGCGGTGCCCATGGCCGGAGTGCTGGGCGGGCCGATTTCCGGGGCGATCCTGGAGAACTTCCACGACGTCGGCAGCCTGCGCGGCTGGCAGTGGATGTTCCTGATCGAAGGCGCGCCCGTGGTGCTACTGGGACTGGTGGTACTCAAGTGGCTGCCGGACAGTTTCGAGTCGGTGCACTGGTTGACTGCCGAGCAAAAACAGCAATTGCACACCCAACTGAGCAACGAGGAACAGCGCAAGACCATCACCTCGTTCGGCGGCATCCTGCGTGACCCGCAGGTGTGGCTGCTGGTGGCCGTGTATTTTGCGGTGATGCTGGCGGTCAACACCCTGGCGTTCTGGATGCCCACCCTGATCCACGGCGCCGGCATCGGCCGTGACAGCCAGGTCGGCTTGCTCAGCGCCGTGCCGTACCTGGCCGGCTGCTTCTTCATGCTCGGCTGCGGGCGCTCGTCCGACCGCCACAGCGAACGCCGCTGGCACCTATGCGTGCCATTGCTGATGGCGGCGCTCGGCATCGCCGTCGCGGGCCTGGCGCCCGCCAATGCGCTGCTGGTGATGGGCGGGCTGGTGGTCGCCGGCATGGGCGCCAGTGCCGCCCTGCCGATGTTCTGGCAACTGCCACCGGCGTTTCTCTCCCACACCACCCAGGCGGCGGGCATCGCCATGATCAGCTCGTTCGGCAGCATCGCGGCGTTCCTCGCGCCCTACCTGATCGGCTGGATGCGCGACGCCACCCAGAGCGCCAGCCTGGCCCTGTACGTACTCGCGCTGTTTATCGCCCTCGGTGGCTTGCTGGTGCTGCGCACCCAGGCCGCCATCGTCAACCCACACTAGAGACCGTTGCCATGCTCGACTCCCAGCAAATCCTCGCGGCCGCCGCCCACCTGGACCGCGCCGAACGCAGCCGCGAACAGGTGCGCCAGTTTTCCCTCGACTACCCCGATATGACGATCGAGGACGCCTACGCCATCCAGCGTGAATGGGTCGCGCAGAAGATCAAGGACGGGCGCACGCTCAAGGGCCACAAGATCGGCCTCACATCACGGGCCATGCAGGTGTCCTCGAATATCACCGAACCCGATTACGGTGCCCTGCTCGACGACATGTTTTTCGACGAAGGCAGCGACATTCCCTTCGAGCGTTTCATCGTGCCGCGGGTGGAGGTGGAACTGGCTTTCATCCTCGGCAAGCCGCTCAAAGGCCCCAACTGCACGGTGTTCGATGTGCTCGACGCCACCGAGTGGGTGATCCCGGCGCTGGAAATCATCGACGCCCGCATCCAGCAGGTCGACCCGCATACCAACGCCACCCGCAAGGTGTTCGACACCATCTCCGACAACGCCGCCAACGCCGGTGTGGTCCTCGGCGGCCGCGCCGTGCGCCCCACCGAGATCGACCTGCGCAAGGTGCCGGCGGTGTTGTATCGCAATGGCGTGATCGAAGAGTCCGGGGTGTCGGCGGCGGTGCTCAACCACCCGGCCAAAGGCGTGGCTTGGCTGGCCAACAAGCTGGCGCCCTATGACGTCACCCTGCTGCCCGGCCAAGTGATTCTCGGCGGCTCGTTTACCCGCCCCGTGGCAGCCCGCCCTGGCGATACCTTCCACGTCGACTACGACCTGCTCGGCTCGATTGCCTGCCGCTTCGTCTGAACTCAGGAGTGCTTTCATGGACATGCCTGTCAACCGCTTCAAGCAACGCCTGCACAACCGCGAGGTACAGATCGGCCTGTGGCTCGGCCTTGCCAACGCCTACTGCGCGGAACTGGCCGCCAACGCCGGTTTCGACTGGCTGCTGATCGACGGCGAACATGCGCCCAACCAGCTGGGGGACATGCTCGCGCAATTACAGGCCATCGCGCCCTACCCCAGCCAGGCGCTGATTCGCCCGGTGATCGGCGACACGGCGCTGATCAAACAACTGCTGGATATCGGCGCCCAGACGCTGCTGGTGCCCATGGTCGAAAACGCCGCCCAGGCCCGGGAACTGGTGCGCGCCCTGCGCTACCCGCCCCAGGGTATTCGCGGGGTCGGCAGCGCCCTGGCCCGCGCCTCGCGCTGGAACACCATCGCCGATTACCTCGACCAGGCCGACGCGCAGATGTGCCTGCTGGTGCAGATTGAGAATGCCGAAGGCCTGGCCAATCTGGACGCCATCGCCGCCGTCGAAGGCGTGGACGGGGTGTTTATCGGCCCGGCAGATTTGAGCGCGTCCATGGGCCACCGGGGTAACCCGGGGCATCCGCAGGTACAGGCGGCGATTGAGGAAGCCATCGTGCGTATCGTCAAGGTGGGTAAGGCGGCAGGGATTCTCAGTGCGGATGAAAATCTCGCACGACGCTATATCGAGTTGGGGGCGACGTTCGTGGCGGTGGGGGTGGATACCACGGTGTTGATGCGGGGGCTGCAAAGCCTGGCCGGGAAGTTCAAAGACGTACCGGTGGCTGCCAATACCGGTGGTGTCTACTGAAATCCATGTGGGAGCTGGCTTGCCTGCGATGGCGGTGCATCAGCGACAGATAAGCCAGCTGACCCGGCGCTATCGCAGGCAAGCCAGCTCCCACAGTTGATCGGTGGTGATTCAGCTGTTGGTTTATCGCTTGATGTTCTTCAAGTCATCCAGCAACCCCAACAGCATCTGGAATTTCTCTTCGCCAAACTGATCCTGCAAACGCTGATAGTTGGCCTCCATGCACTGGCTCATGGACTCGAAACTCGCCTTGCCCTTGTCCGCCAGGGTAATCAGCACCCGGCGCTGGTCCTGTTCGGCCTTGCGCCGGTGCACCATGCCGGCCGCTTCCATGCGCACCAGCACGCCGGTCATGCTCGGCTTGAGGATGCAGGCCAGTTCTGCCAGTTGGTAGATCTCCAACTCACCATGCTGTTCAAGGATGCGGATGATGCGCCATTGCTGTTCGGTCAGGCCGTGTTCATTCAGGGAAGGACGGAAAAAACTCATCGCGGCCTCGCGCGCTTGCAGCAGGGCCAGGGTCAGGGATTGTCGAGGTGTGGACATAGGGCTCAGGGTCACGAAGTATTTAGTTAATAGTTTAACGAAACTCTAACATTCCCGGCCGGCGAGCGCGCTATAACTTGTAGGTGCCCTCGCCCGTGGCGCGCTGAATCAAAAACCCGGGCACGCAGGATCAAGACTTCCCGCCCGCCAGGGGCCCTAATGGAGGCATCCGCTTTAGCGCCTTCCTTCACTTTTTCAGGCTGCGCCATGATCAACATCGAAACCCCCACGTACTACACCGCCACCAAGAAATACAACCTCAGCTTCCCCACCCTGGAACAGGATATCGAGGCAGACGTCGTGGTCATCGGCGGCGGCTTTTCCGGGATCAACACGGCCCTTGAGCTGGCGGAAAAAGGCATCACCAACATTGTGGTGCTTGAAGCGCGCTACCTGGGCTTTGGCGGCACGGGCCGCAACGGTGGGCAAATCATGGCAGGCATCGGCCATGACCTGGAGAAGATCAAGAAGGACGTGGGCGAAGACGGCCTGCGCCAAGTGTTCGAGATCAGCGACCTGGGCGCCGACATCATCAAGAACCGCATCGCCAAGTACAACATCGACGCGGACTTTTGCCACGGCTACGGCTACATGGGCTTCAACGCCCGCCAGGAAAAAACCCTGCGCGCCTGGGAGAAGGACTTCAAGTCGATCAACAGCCAGCACGAAATCCGCTTTCTCGGCGGCTCCGACGTACAGCAGATCATCGGCTCCACCGCCTACACCAGCGCCCTGTTGCACATGGGCGGCGGGCATGTGCATTCACTCAACCTGCTGCTGGGCGAAGCCACCGCGCTGGTCAGCCATGGTGTGAAAATCTTCGAGAACAGCCCGGCCCTGGACGTCAGCTACGGCGAGCGCATCACCGTGCGCACCGGGCGCGGTTCGGTACGCGCCAGCAAGTTGCTGTGGGCCTGTGACAGCTTTCTCAACAAGCTGGAGCCGGAACTGCACCGCTCGACCATCAACACCTACGCATTCCAGATGATGACCGAGCCGTTGTCCGAGGAGTTGATCCAGCGCATCAGCCCGATCCGTGGGGCGTATAGCGACATCCGCCCGGTGATCGACTACTACCGCGTGACTAACGAAAACCGCCTGCTGTTCGGCGCCGCCACGCCTTTGGTGGAGCACATTCCCGGCGACCTGAAAGCCTGGAACCGCCACCTGATGCTGAAGATTTTCCCCTACCTCAAGGACGTGAAAATCGACCTGGCCTGGGGCGGTCCGATGGCGTGCAGCCCGAACCTGTTTCCGCAAGTGGGAACCTTGCCGGGGCGCAGCAATGCGTTTTTCGTGCAGGGCTATTCCGGCTTCGGCGTAACCCCCAGCCACATCATCTGCAAGGTGCTGGCCGAAGGCATGAGCGAAGGCTCGGCGCGCTATGACCTGGTCAGCTCGATTCACCGCCCCACCATCATCGGCAAGGACGCGATTCGCCCGCTGCTGCTGACGGCGGGCAAATCCTGGCACCAACTTTCCGGCTACTGGAACGGTCGCCGCTAACCCCCTGTAGGAGCGGGCTTGCCCGCGAAAAACTTCAACGATAACGCGTGCTTCCTGAATGGACGCGGCGCCTGTGAGTTTTTCGCGAGCAAGCTCGCTCCTACAAAAATCTCGTACTTATCGGAGCATCTGCCATGACACTTACCACCCTCAAACACAACGTCCAGCTGTCGGAACTCGACGCCTGGGGCACCGTGGCCGACCTCGGCTCGCAAATCCTTGAAGGCGACGTCCGCGCCTTCGGCAAGATGACCTTTGGCGCGCCCACCGATGCGGTCAGCAGTGCGTACTTCGGCACGACCCAGGGCAAGTTCCGCATGGTCTACCCTTTCGCCGAGCAAGCCACGGTGGTCACCGGCGAAGTGGTGCTGACCGACGAGTCCACCGGCCAAACCACCCGCTACAAGGCCGGTGACAGCTGGTTCGTGACCAAGGGCACGCCGGTGCTGTGGGAAGTGGTCAGCGAGAGTTTCGTCAAACACTACTTCGCCGTCGTGTAAGGGAGGCGTTGCCATGTCGAATTCATCTGACTGGATCACCGTGGGCGCCCTGGCCGACGGTTTTGCACCCGAGGCGTTCATCCTGCCGAACCTGGCCGACCTGGCCGGCCAGACCTTCACCCTGCACTTTGCCAATGGCTGGCAGATCGAACACCGCTTCGAACAGGAGCGCCTGGCCTGGCACGCCGCCGATGGCCACTCCAGCGGCAGCGCCGCCTACCGCGCCAGCTCGATTCGCCCGGGCCTGTACCTGGTGGATTTTATCAAGCACGAGGCCGGGCAAAGCTGGTCGATCAGCCTGGTGCTGGACACGCCAAATGCCTCCTTTACCGCAGTGATTGGCCGTATGCCGGAACCGGCAGAGACCCACGAAGGCCTTTACCACCGCGCCCTGGCCGGCAAACCGCTGACCTCGGTACAGGTTGACTTCCTCCATGGCAGCCTCGACCGGCCGTGGCAGGACGGCCACTGCCTGCACGCCCCCACCGACGAGTTGGTCGGCCTGCGCAACCACTACCGCTACAGCCCCAGCGAGGTCTACGAACACATCTACCTCAACCCGCGGTTCTACGCCTGGCAATGCCTTGAGGGCGTGGAGAAAGGCCTGTGCGACACCGACCGCTGCCATTACTACAAGATCGCCGAACAGCTGTACCTGTTCGTCTGGCAGGAGAAGATCGTACCGACCCTCGGCCTGGTGCTGATCGACCTGCAACAGCACCGCAGCGACGGCAAGATCTTCGGCTATGCCGGGGCGTCCTTCGACGCGCTGTCGAACTTCCCGATCAGTTCCTATTGCCAGGTGCTCAACCGCACGGAGTACCCCCGTGACTGAGCCGCGCACGGTGGTGATCACCGGGGCCGGCACCGGCATCGGCGCTGCCTGCGCACGCTTGTACGCACAGGAAGGCGCGCATCTGGTGCTGATCGGTCGGCGTCGTGAGCCACTGGAACAGGTGGCGCAAGACACCGGCGGGCTGATCCTGGTGGGCGATGCCGCCTGCCCGGACACCTGGGACGGCTTCATCCAACAAATCCGCAGCCACTTCGGGCGCCTCGATGTGCTGCTGGCCTGTGCCGGTGGCCACGGGCTGGGCAGTGCGACCCAGACCAGCCCGGCCACCTGGGAAGACGCGCTGCGCAGCAACCTCGACAGTGCGTTTTACAGCGCCCGCGCCTGCCTGCCGCTGTTGCAGGAAAGCGCCGGGAACATCGTGCTGATTGGCTCCATCGCCTCATTGGCGGCAGGCCCCGAGGTGTGTGGCTACACCACCGCCAAGCATGCGCTGCTCGGGCTCAACCGCTCGCTGGCCCGTGATTATGGGCCCCATGGCGTGCGGGTGAACGCGGTGTGCCCAGGCTGGGTGCACACGCCGATGGCCGACGCGGAGATGCAGCCGTTGATGGAGGCGTACGGCGAAACCTTGCAGCAGGCCTATGCGCGTGTGTGTGCCGATGTCCCGCTGCGGCGCGCCGCCCGTGCCGACGAGATCGCCAAGGTGTGCCGCTTCCTGGCCAGCGACGACGCCTCGATCATTACCGGCGCCACGTTGGTGGCGGACGGTGGCTCCAGCATCGTCGACGTGCCGACGCTGGCGTTTACGCACCTGGAGCCTGCCCATGACGAATGACCTGGATTTCAGCGGCCAGGTCGTGCTGGTCACCGGCGGCGCCCAGGGCATTGGCCTGGGCATCGTCCAGGCCTTTGCCCAACGCGGTGCGCGAGTGGTGATTGCCGACCGTAGGGTTGAACAGGCTGAAGCCCTGGCTGCCGGGTTATGCGCGCAGGGGCATCACGTTGACGCCGTTGGCGTTGATCTGGCGGATGCCGAAGCGGTGTTCGCCTGCGTCCAAGGCTTGGCGCAACTGGATGTGCTGGTGCACAACGCCGGGTACTTTCCGCTGACCGCCTTTGCCGACATTACCCCAACGATCCTGGAGCGCACCCTGGCGGTGAACCTGTCGGCGCTGTTCTGGCTGACCCAGGCGGCGTTGCCGATGTTTCGCGAACAAGGCCGGGGCTGCGTGCTGGTGACGTCTTCGGTCACCGGCAACCGGGTCGGTTATCCGGGGCTGAGCCACTATGCGGCGTCCAAAGCTGGGGTGAATGGGTTTATCCGCAATGCAGCGCTGGAGCTGGCGCCGTTGAATGTGCGGGTCAACGGCGTGGAGCCCGGCATGATCGCCACGCCGGCGATGGGCAACCTGGGCGATGCGGCCGTGAATGACAGCATCGCCCGCCGTGTGCCGCTGGGGCGCCTGGGCGCTGCGGCGGATATTGCCGGGGCGATGGTGTTTCTGGCCTCTGACCTGGCGGGCTATATCACCGGGCAGACGCTGGTGGTGGATGGTGGCGCGACGCTGCCCGAAATCTGAAACCCGATCGTTCCCACGCTCTGCGTGGGAATGCATCCTGTGACGCTGCGCGTCACGACTTCTGGAGCGGGACGCGGAGCGGCCGGGGCGGCGTTCCCACGCGGAGCGTGGGAACGATCAACAGCTGTCCTATCGGCAGACGGCGGCCTTGTTCGACATCCGTAAGTTCGACATCATCGGTCTCTGGGAACGCCGCTTTGATGAGGGCGGTTTGCCGATCGTTCCCACGCTCTGAACTGACCCCCAAAGGTTGGACACAACCTTGGGGGGTGTCATGGGTAAGTACACAGAGCAAGCAAAACTCGCAGCCGTGCAGGACTATTGTTCCGGTAGCGCGGGTTTGAGGGATGTTGCACACCGTCACAATGTGGACTTTTCATCCCTTCGCCAGTGGGTCGCGGCCTATCAAGTGCATGGCGTTGCTGGGCTTAAAGAGAAAAAACTGCAGCGCTATAGCAACGACTTCAAACTGTCTGTTTTGAAACGTATGCGTGAGGAACAGCTGTCCTATCGGCAGACGGCGGCCTTGTTCGACATCCGTAAGTTCGACATCATCGGTCTCTGGGAACGCCGCTTTGATGAGGGCGGTTTTGATGCCCTTACCAAGCAGCCTAATAGAGCCGGACGTCCGAAAAAAATGCCGACCACCACTCCTCCCGTTCAACCCAGCTCAACCGATGACGAATCGCGCTCACGCGATGATTTGCTTGCCGAGGTGAAGCAGTTGCGGATGGAAAACGACTACCTAAAAAAGCTCGATGCCTTGGTTCAGGAGAAGAAACGAGTAGCGCAGCAGAAAAAGCGCAAATCGTAATAGGACTGAGGCCGCTGCATTCTCTCGAAAGCCTGCTGAAATTTGCCGGTTTGGCACGCAGCACCTTTTACTATCAGCAAAAGGCGCTGCAAGCGGCTGATAAGTACGCAGAACTGAAAGACAAGATTCGCTCGACGTTCGACGAGCACAAGGGCCGGTATGGCTATCGCCGCATAACGGCTGCTGTACGGAGCGCTGGTCATCTCGTCAATCACAAGACTGTTCAGCGACTGATGGCGCAGCTTCAGCTCAAGAGCTTGGTGCGGGTGAAGAAATACAGGGCCTACAAGGGGGAGGTAGGCAAGGCAGCGCCTAATCTTTTGAAGCGTGTATTCGAAGCTCCGTCACCCAATCAAAAGTGGGTAACCGACGTTACAGAGTTCAAAGTTGGAGGTCAGAAGCTTTATCTGTCTCCCGTTTTGGATCTGTACAACGGCGAAATCATTTCCTACGAGGTTGCCAGAAGACCGCTGTTCGATATGGTCGGGAAGATGCTCAAAGGTGCATTCAAGCGGCTTCAGCCGCATGAGAAACCGGTTTTGCACTCAGACCAGGGCTGGCAGTATCGAATGCCCATTTACCTGCGGGCTCTCAAAAAACGCTCCGTTACGCCGAGCATGTCGCGCAAGGGTAACTGCTATGACAACGCGGCCATGGAGAGTTTCTTCGGCACACTGAAGTCCGAATTTTTTATCTGAACAAATTTAACGACCTGGATGAGCTTCACGCAGGCATCGACGAGTACATCCAGTATTACAATCACTCGCGTATCAGACTGAAGCTAAACGGCCTGAGTCCTGTTGAATACAGAATTCAGGCCGCTCAGGCATAGATAGAAAATCGTCCAACTTTGTGGGGTCAGTTCACTCTGCGTGGGAATGCATCCTGTGACGCTCCGCGTCACGACTTCTGGCGCGGGACGCGGAGCGTCCGGGGCGGCGTTCCCACGCGGAGCGTGGGAACGATCACGCTTGCACCGCCTGCAACCGGCTGGAACGAAAATCCTTGGGCGACACTTCGAACTGCTTCTTGAACGAGCGGCTGAAGTGCGCCGAGTCGGTAAAACCCCACTTGTAGGCAATCGAGGTGATCGACTCGCTGCGCAGGAACGGGTTGGTCAAGTCATCCGCACTGCGCTTGAGCCGTGCGCGCTGGATATAGCGGCAGACGCTGTCGTCCTGTTCTTCAAACAGACGGTACAGGTGCCGCACCGAGATATTCAGGCGGTTGGCCAGGCCGATCGGGCTCAGGCCTGGCTGGCTCAGCGACTCATCAATGACTTTTTGCACATAGCTGCGCAGGTTATTGCCGTGCAACGCAGTTACGCCCTCGCGGCACTCGTCGCCCTGCTCCAACGCCGAACCCAACAGCGAGACGAAGGCCGCTTGCAGCGCCTCCACTTGCGTGGCGTCATCGTCGGTATCGTCCTTGCACAGTTGGTCCATCAGCACATGCAGCATGCGCCCACAGGCTTTGGTCGAGGAGATCTTGCCGAAGGCCCGTGCCTGGCCGCCCAGGTGCTTGCATACGGCGTTGCGCGACAAGGACAGAGAGGCGTGTTCGATCAGGCCGAAGGGGGTAATTTCAATGGAGCCTACCGAATCCATCAACAGCATTTCGCCGGGGGCCAGTTGCACCGTCTGGTCGTTCTGGGTGATTTGCGAGTAGCCGCTGCGTTGGCTGACCAGGAAACATTCCTGGTCGTTGTCATGGTCGGCGTGGTGCGTCGAGCGCTTGATCAGCCCGGCATTGGTGCGCAGGATGGCCAAGCCACGCGGCAGGTTATGGATCTCGCCGATAAACAGCGAACGGTTGAAAGCCAGCTCGGTATCGAAGTGGCCGCACGCGTCGCGCAGTTCGCGGTTCCAGCTGTCGAGCCCGTCGGGTGCATGCTGTGGGATGCTCATTGGGTGTCTCCGCAGTGGCGTTATTCTTGTTGTTCTGGCGCAATAGTTAACATGTTATCTATATGCACGCAACAACAACCTGTTTGCCCTTTGCAGAAGCACTAATGGTGCCAATCAGAGGTCCGACAATACCCGCCGCAACCCGGCCAGTACGGCCAAGAGATACCCGCGTTGCTCGGGGCTCAACGCAATGTAGCGCCGGAACGCCGGCATGCGGTTGACCACCTCGCTGCCGCCCATATGCTCCAGGCGCACGCACCATTGCTGGTCTTGCAGCTCGATGCGCAGGCGCTTGAAATCCAGCGGCATCAACGCCTGGAACAACACGCTGTCAGCCTGCAAACGCGCCTGCAACTCACGGCCCAGTGCCTGGTTGCCAGCGCGGCGCCGCACATGAATACCGCTGCGCCGGATCGCGCCGCCATGGTGCACCTCGAAGCTGCCAGCGCCACCCGCTGCAGCAGGAACGCGCAGGACACATTCGGTCAGCACCAGGTGCATCAACAACTGCGACTCGGTGCGCTCGACAATCTCGAAGGCCACACCGCCCACTTCAAGGCTTGCCAGGCCCAGATTACGCCGCAGGTGGGCCAAGGTCACCCCCGGCCGATACCCGCTGGGTGCGCGGTCAGCACGAAACAGCTCAAACAGTTTTTGCCGCAAGGTCGCTATAACCCTCATGGGCGTGCCCCGGTTCGTGATTGAATTCCTTGGCCAACACCTCTTCCACGCAGGCGGGCTTGAAGGGGTTGACCTTCTGCACCACCAGGGTCCAGAACAGCGCATAGGTGGCCGTCACGCCGAGCATCACGCCAAACGGCACATAAATGTCAGCCGGGTTCATGCCTGGCGGAGTGATAAACCACATGCCCAGCAGGATGCCGATGCTGGAGACGATCTGCGGCAGCGGGAACCACGGCGAACGATAGGCCCGAGGCAAGTCCGGACGGCGAACGCGCAGGATCACCACCGACAGCGTCACCAACAGGTAAGCAAAACTCCACGCGCACACCGCCGCCAGCACCAGGTGCATGATGTTGTCGGTGTTGCCGCCCAGGTACAGCGCATGCAGGCACGGAATCAACATGGCCACCAGGATGCACAACAGCGGCGTCTTGAAACGGGGGTGCAGGTAGGTGAACACCTTGGGCAAGGCGCCATCCACCGCCATGCCGTAGAGGATGCGCGGCACGCCGGCCATCAGGGTATTGATGGTCGCAGCGCCAGCGAACAGAAAGCCGATACCCAGCCACAACGGGCCGATCTGCCCCATTACCTGTTCGGCAAATCGGGGGATGGCCATGGGTGTGTCCAGCAGGTGCACGCCGGACGCGGCGTCGAGCACGACGTTTTCCACCTGGCGCTTCATCGCCGCGCCATAGATGAACATGCACGTCGCCACGCCCATCAGCCCGAGCATCATCGCCCGTGGCATCACCTTGGCCGATTGGCGCAGGTCCGGCGCCAGCGGGGTGACGAACTCGCAACCCACGAACATGAACATCGCCATGCCCACCAGCGACAGCACGGTGACCAGGTCGGTGCCCACCAGCGACTCACCGAACCAGCCCTCCAATTGCACCGCCGGCGCGGCGATCAGGCCCAGTACGCCGAACACCATCAGGGTGGTCCACATGCCGAAGGTCAGGATGATCTCGGCGCGGCCAAATGCGCTGACGCCAAAGGCGTTCAGCACGCCGAACACCAGTACGAAACCGACGCCCAGCAACCACGAGCCGCCGGCCGACTCTGCCAGGGTGTTGAGGTGTTCGAAGTTCACCAGGGCCATGACGCCGGCGAGGATGGTTTCGGCGGTGCCGGCGAACACATGCACGATCAGGTAGGCCGACAAGGTCCCGGTGATCGCAAAGAACCGGCCCATGCCGCAGTTGATGTAGTCGTACACCGAACCGGTGGTGGGCAGCATCGAGGCGGCCTCGGCGAAAGTCGTCGCCTGGGCCAGCATCATCACCACGGCGATCAGCATCGCCAGGGCAAACGCGCTGCCACCGATGCCAAAACCCATGGTGGCGGTGAGAATCACCGGGCTGGCCATGATCAGGCCGATGGTGCTGGCCAACGCAGTGGGAAAACCTACCGTGCCCCGGTTGAGGTGTGCGGTGAGTCGGTCGTTGATCGACATGGAGGGGTCCTCGAAGCGGTTTTTTTTAATGTGTCGGCACTCTGCGCCCCACTCCCGTTGATCGTCTTGCCCCTGTCTGCCGCCGGTTTTGTTGCTGCCTGCCAAGGCCTGCTGCCTGGCGGGCAGAGTCAATTGCCTGGCACGCAGGGAAAAGACTTGGCCTCACACCGCTCGCCCTAATGCGCCCTCACTCTTAACCAAGATGGGGGCAATAACAATGGAGCACACACTGAAAAACCGCTGCCTGCGCCAGACGGTCGGCCTGGGCGTGGCACTGTTGGTGGGCCAGGCGCAGGCCATCGAGTTGTATGCGGACGCCGACACCCAGGTCACCGGCAACTTCCTCGCCGTGTACGGTATGTTCAACAGCCCGAAGAACTACGATGGGCGCAGCGGCGGCTCCACTTGGCGTGAGGCGTTCATCAAGTACGGCCTGAGCGTCGAACAGCGCCTGGGCAACCTGGGCGGTGTGTATGGCACGGCCAACCTGGTGAGTTCCGGTACCTGGGGCGACGGCGATGCGGCCGGATTGACCAACGGCACCGAGCGCACCACCAAGTTTGACGAAGCCTTCGCCGGCTGGCGGTCTGGCGAGTTGTTACCGGCGCTGGGCAAGGACGGCCTGGACCTGTCGTTCGGTCGCCAGATCATCATGCTCGGCGACGGTTTTATCCTTAACGACGACGGCCCCAACCTGGGCAATGGCGTCGGCGACGGCGAGTTCAATCGCGGCGGCGCCTACTACATCGCCGCACGCCATGCCTTCGATAAGACGGCGGTGATTCGCCTGGGCGGCAAGGACGGTGTGCATGGCAGCCTGATGTGGATCAAGTCCGACAACCGTGCCCAGGCCCTCACTGAAATGGCCGCCGGCACCCTGGAATACAGTGCCGCGCCGGGCACCCTGGGGCTGACCTATATTCACGGCATCGATGTGGATGAGCGCTTCGCCACCGACCTGCAGCGCCAGCGCAAAGGCATGAACCTCTACAGCCTGCGCGGCACCGGCAATGCCGGTATCGACAACGCGCACGTCGCCTTCGAACTGGCGCGCCAAAGCCGTCGCGATGGCCAGGAAAATGCCGGTTACGCCGAAGCCGGCTACACCTTCGCCAACCTGCCGTGGTCACCGGACCTGACCTACCGCTACGCCCGTTATTCGAAGAACTGGGACGGCATGTTCTCAGGCTTCAACCGTGGCTACGGCACCTGGGTGCAGGGCGAAGTGGCGGGCAACTATTCCGGCCCCTTCAACAGCAACACCGCCGTGCAGCACGCGGCGCTCAAGGTCAAACCATTGGAGAACGTCACCCTGGGGGCGCTGTTCTTCGACTACAACACCGTCAGTACCCACGGCCAATTGAACCTGGATGGCCGCGAACTGGACCTGTATGCCGAATGGGCCGTCAACGAGCACCTGATCATCACGCCGCTGCTGGGCCTGTACAAACCCGATAAATCAGCCGATACCGGTGGCAATCAGGTCGGCGGCAACGGCACCAATGTCTACAGCCAACTGGTGGTGGCCGTGCCGTTCTAAACTGCTTCGGGCGCGCAGGGAGGCAGCGCCCGGACCTCGGCATAGGCGCCCTGATGATAGAGCAGCGGCGCACGGCCAAAATCATCGAAGGCCACCACCTTGCCGATCATGATCCAATGGTCGCCGCCGTCCACCTGCTGGTATTTCTCACAGTGAAAACGCGCCGAGCAATCGGCGAATACCGGCGAGCCACCCTCCCCCGGCTCGTACTCGATCAGGGCGAAGCGGTCTTCACGGGGGCGGGCAAAATTGTTCGACAGGTGCACCTGGTCCGCCGCCAAGACATTCACGGCAAAGTGGCTGGCCTCCTCGAACACGGCATGGCTGTTGGAGCGCTTGTCGATGCTCCACAGCACCAGCGGCGGGTCGAGGGATACCGAGTTGAAACTGTTGGCCGTCACGCCCACCTTGCGCCCGGAGGCGGTGGCGGCGGTGACCACGGTCACGCCAGTGGCAAAATTGCCCAAGGCGCGACGAAAGGCTCGTGGGTCAAATACGTCGGACATGCAAGACTCCCGGGTGGCCTCTATGGGCCGCCTGATTGTTGTAGGGAAAACGCAGCTACACCATGCTCGGGTCGGGTTCCAGGCCCATCAGCTCACGGCCGAGGATCTGCGCGCACACGTCATAGTCGGTGTAGGCATGCGCGCCCGTCATGTGGGCATCGCGGAACAGGCGCTGCATTTCGTTGTGTTCGAACCAGGCATTGCCACCGGCGACGGCGAACAGCCGGTCTACCGCTTCGATGCACATTTTGGTGGCGTAGGCCTGGTTGGTGCGCCAGAACGCCAGGGTTTCTCGCGCGGGGTAGCGGTGGGCGGCGCTGTGTTCGGCGTGGTCTTGCCAGGTCTTCTCCAAAAACGCCCGAGCAGCGGCCACCTGGTGGGTGGACTCGGCCAGGCGCATCAGCGCCGGGGTCGCTGCGCCGACGGCGGCACCGGTATAGGCGCGCACACGGTTTTTGGTTTTTTCGCGGAACACCTCCAGCATGCGCTCGGCCACGCCGAGGCTGACGGTGGAAAAACCACTGGCGAAATACGGCCGGTACGGCGCGTAGAAAATCTGGCTGTCTGGGTAGAGACCAAAGCCTGCAGACTTGCCCTCCATCATGTCCTTGGCCTTCTGGATCCGGTGCTCAGGCACCCAGGCGTTGTCGATGATCAGGGTCTTGGTGCCGCTGCCTTTCATGCCGGCCGCGAACCAGTCATCGCGGATCTGATAGTCACTGCGCGGCAGCACGGCAAAGCAGTAATCCTGAGTGCCTTCGGCATTCTGGCGACGGCAGCCGACAATCGCCCACTCGCCATGGTCACAGCCGCTGCTCCAGCCCATCTCACCACTGAAGTACACGCCGCCCTCGCCCTCGGTCACCCGGCCGAACGGCGCAATACTGCTGCTGGCCGTGGCATCCGGGTTGGCGCCCCAGATCTCCTCCTGCAACTGCGCCGAGAACAGCGCCAGTTGATGGCTGTGGGTACACAACAAACTCATGGCCCAGGCGGTGCTGGCGCAACTGCCGGCGAGCAGGGCGATGCAGTCGGCGAATTCGGGCAGCGACAGTTCCAGGCCACCGAATGCCTTGGGCTGGAAGGCGCGGTGCAGGCCGATACTTTTGAGCAGCGCGATATTCTCATCCGGCACCTGGCGCAGCTGTTCGGCACGGCTGGCGTTCGCGGCAATGGCAGGCAGAAGAGGCTTGAGGTCTTCGAGGAGCGGGTTTGGCTTTTTCATGGACGGCCCTGCTTATTATTGGAAGTCCGGCAGGCGCTCCGAATCGTGGAACGGCGCGGGATGCAGGGCCAGTATCAAACGGGTCGTGCAGGCGGGAAATGCACGTTCGGCAGGCAAGCTTGTACTTTTCACAAGCACGGCAGGCACAGGCATAAAAGCTGGCAGGCACAGTCAAGCCGCTTATCAGTGCGTTGGTTAACCTCGGGTTTTCTTTGTGAACTGCCAGGAACCTGCCATGAGCGATATCCCGTTGCTGCCTCAAGTGGAAGCCTTTTTGCGTCGCCGCCATGGGCTGTTTATCGACGGTGTCAGCGTGCACAGCCACGCCGATCAAACCCTGAACGTAATCAACCCTGCCAACGGCCAGGTGATCGCCGAAGTGGCCGATGCTGACCTGGCGGATATCGACGCTGCGGTCGCTTCTGCCAACCGTGGCTTTCAGCTGTGGTCCCAGGCTGCGCCCGCCATCCGCGGCAACGTGCTGCTTAAATTGGCCGACCTGCTGGAACACCATCGCGAAGAACTGGCGCAGATCGAAACCTGCCAGTCGGGCAAGATCATCCAGATTTCCCGCGCCTTTGAGGTCGACCAGGCCGCGCACTTCCTGCGCTACTACGCAGGCTGGGCCACCAAGCTCAGCGGCCAGACCCTCACGCCCTCCCTGCCTTCGTTCAATGGCGAGCGTTACACCGCCTTCACCTTGCGCGAACCGGTGGGCGTGGTGGTGGGCATTGTGCCGTGGAATTTCTCGACCATGATCGCCATCTGGAAGCTGGCCTCGGCGCTGGTGACCGGCTGCAGCATCATCATCAAGCCCAGCGAATTCACGCCGCTGACCCTGCTGCGCATCGCCGAACTGGCCATCGACGCCGGGTTGCCGGCGGGGGTGCTCAACGTGCTGACCGGCGGCGGCCATGTCGGCAAGGGGCTGGTGGAACATCCCGGCACGCACAAGGTGTCCTTCACCGGCTCAGTGCCCACCGGCATCGCCGTCGGCCGCAGCGCCATGGGCGCCGGGCTCACCCGTGCGACCCTGGAACTGGGTGGCAAGAACGCCGCCGGCTTCCTGCGCGACATGGATGTAGACAAAGCGGTGGATGGCATTATCGAAGCGGGTTTCCTGCACTCGGGGCAAATCTGCGCAGCGGCCGAACGTTTCTTCGTGCACCGCTCGCAAATCGACGCCGTGCTGGAAAAACTCAAGGCGCGTCTCAGCCGCCTGACCATCGGCTCGCCCCTGGATGAACACACCGAATTCGGCCCGGTGACCCACCAGCAACACCAACAAAAACTGCTCGGCTACTTCAACCAGGCCCGCACCGAAAACAACACGATCATCCACGGCGGCCACCTCATCAACCGTCCCGGCTGCTACGTCGAACCCACCGTGATCCTGGCCAACCACCTGCACGACACCCTGCTCAACGAAGAAACCTTCGGCCCCATCGCCACCTTCCTGCCCTACGACGATGAAGACGAACTGCTCGCCATGATGAACCACGGCCCCTTCGGCTTGAGCGCCAGCCTGTGGACCAATGACCTGGGCAAGGCCCTGCGCATGATCCCGGCCATCAAGGCGGGGACTCTGTGGGTGAACATGCACACCTTGCTCGACCCGGCAGTGCCGTTTGGGGGTAGCCGGTCTTCGGGGTTAGGGCGGGAGTTTGGTGGTGCGTTTATTGAGGATTACACCGAGCTTAAGTCGGTGATGATTCGGTATTGAATGGCTGTAGGAGCGAGCCTGCTCGCGAAAAACGTCAACGATAACGCGTGCATCCTGAATACATGCGGCGGCTATGGTTTTTTCGCAAGCAAGCTCGCTCCTGCAAAAGTTCTAACTGAACGGAACCACCGCCTCCGCCTCAACCTCGATCAACCACTCAGGCAACGACAACCCACTGACGATAATCCACGAAGACGGCGGCGGGTTGTGCGCGAAGCGCTGGCGCAGCGCCTCGGCAATCGGCTCCTGCTGATCCCGGGCAGATTCGACGATATACAGCCGCAGCATGATCACATGAGACAGATCACCGCCCACCGCGGCCAGCACCTTTTCGACATTGTCCAACGCCGTGGCCGTCTGCTCCGCAATGCCTGGGCCCACCGTACGCTCTTGAGCATCGACCCCCACCTGCCCGGACAGCATGATCCGCCGACCCTCTGGCACTTCCATGGCCTGGCTGAATCCGTATTGCAGGGAGTTGAATACCGTCGTGGGATTAATGACCTTTCGTTGCATGACCAATCCTTGTTTGTCAGTAGGAAGACAAGGCTAACCTAGAGACACTACCCACGCTGACGGTTCAACATCCAGCAACATGTTCATGGGTCAAGCGCTGAACCTTGAGTGCCCGGAGGCCTGATGAAAACGCGCAAACCCAACAGGCAATGACATTCCCCTGTGGGAGCCGTCGAGCTTTAGCGAGGCCGCGATAGCGGTGGGTCAGGCAATGAATATGTTGACCGTGCCGCCGCCATCGCAGCCTCGCTGGGGCTCGACAGCTCCCACATTGGATCGGCCGCGTCTCAGTAGATAGTGATCCATGCTGGAACTTCACTGCTATCATCCAGCCACTACTTATGACATGGAGGTCGCTATGCACCAGGTAACAACCCTCGCTGGCTTACTGGTATGCGGCGCCCTCACCGGCTGCAGCATCACCCAAACCGTCACCCCTGTTCCCTCCTCAACTATTCACTCGCCCGAAATCTGCATGATTCCCGCCGCAGGCTTGCGTGAAGGCTTCAATACGACTTACACCGCTCAATTACGCAGTAAGGGCTTTCAACCCCGCGAGTTGCCGCCAGGCGCCCCGCCCGCCAGTTGCGCGCTGTCGACCACTTATATCGGTACATGGAGCTGGGACATGGCGCTGTACATGAGCTTCGCCGATATTCAGGTGTTCGAGAACGGTCGAAGGGTCGGACAGGCGTTGTATGACTCAACTTCGGGTGGCGCCCGAATGGGCAAGTTCATCGATGCGCAAAGCAAAATCATCGAGATGACCAATCAGCTGTTTCCCAATGCTGATTACGGCATGACTCGACCGTCTTCCCTAGAGTGAGCTCACCCACCAGCCTGCGCCACACTTCACACCACCTTCTGTAGGAGCGAGCTTGCTCGCGAAAAACCCACAGCCGCCGCGCTTACTCAGGAAGCACGCGTTATCGTTGACGTTTTTCGCGAGCAAGCTCGCTCCTACAAGGCATTATCGTGCCAGGCTACCAGGTGCCCATCGCCAGGCTGTGCGGTGAAAATTCAGCGAATTGCCAACGCAAGGCCAACGCTGCCGGGCGGCGGACCACATGTTCCACCGTCACTGTCCACAAGCGCTGCGCGCCTTCTAACTCAGCTACTTGCGGGCCACTGAGGATCAAGGCTGTACGCCCGGCCACTTGCAGCACGTCACCGGTCTCAAAATCAACAAACAACAACCCCGCCACCGGGTTGGCGTGCAGGTTGCCGAGGGTGTTGAAGAACAGGTTGCCGGCAAAATCCGGGATGGTCAGTACGTTGCCTTCCACGCGCACAAATCCCGTATTGCCGCCTCGGTGGGAGACGTCCACCGAGCGTTCGCCGTGCTGGTCGATGTAGCTGGCGACGAAGAAGGTGTCGGCGTGGCGGATCAGCGCTTGTGCGGCGTCGTCCAGGCGGCAGCTGCGCTCGGCCAGGTTGCCGGGTTTGCGTGCAATGCCAGCGACGGGCCGCAGTTGGATGTACTTGGGGCAATTGCCGAAGGTGTGCACTACGTCCACCGCAAAGCCCTCATCCTCAAGCGATCCGATCCGGCCATTCATGCGATTGCGGCGGCGGGTGTTGAGGTCGATGCCCAGCAGGCCGATCGCCGCGCCATCCGTTATCCCAGCCCAGGCGGGATCGCTTTTGGCGGGCAGGCTGTCGATCTGCAGCGT
The DNA here is from genome assembly GCF_021609665.1 of Pseudomonas sp. PA-1-3F. Classification (NCBI taxonomy): domain Bacteria; kingdom Pseudomonadati; phylum Pseudomonadota; class Gammaproteobacteria; order Pseudomonadales; family Pseudomonadaceae; genus Pseudomonas; species Pseudomonas sp. PA-1-3F. The sequence continues at coordinate 45,404 of NZ_WJZD01000033.1, forward strand.
GTGTGAGTCCGGTGAATGCGCAAACCCTGGAGCGCCTTCCAGCATCGTTGCCCAGGGGATGCCTTGTTCGTCCACCACACCCGCGATCAAGTACGGCAGCAGCGGATAAAAATCGCGGTGCTGCTCAGGCAAATGATCACGAATGACCTTGGGCCCGATCATGGCCATGCGTTCAGAGACGCCGGCACTTTCCTGCATGTGTCGTTCGCCGACATGCCAAGGGGTTGCTTCAATCGAGTGCATGGCGCTCACCTCCGGTTAGATACGAGCATGCTGCGCCCAGGCCGTAATGGAGAGAATGCCCACCCAGGGCAATCCACTATTACGCCAACTGAAACGCCGGATGCTCGCGCAACGCGGTGACGCAGTAGTCGACAAAGCTGCGCACGCGCATCGACGCATGACGGCCTTCGCGGTAGACCACATGCACCGGCTGCGGCGGCAACTCGAAGGTAGGCAACAGGCGCTGCAACTGGCCGCTCGCCAGGTGTTCGTGCAGCGGGTAACTCAAGGCTCGAATCACGCCCGCCCCCTGCACCGCTGCATTGATCGCGCCTTGGACAGTGGCGCAACGCAGCCGGGCGCGAGCCTTGAGGGTGTAATGCGGGAAATCCCAGTGCACCGGGTCGGCGCTGGCAATCAGATGATGCTGCTTGAGTTCAGCCGGATGCCGGGGTTCGCCCCGGGTCGCCAAGTAAGCGGGGCTGGCACATACGACAGTGCGCACCTGCCCGACTTGCCGCGCAATGAGTGACGAGTTGGGCAACTCACCGATCAGCACCGCTACGTCCAACCCCTCTACGTGCAGGTTCGGGTAAGAGTCGTGGTAATGAGCGATGACACGCACCGCCGGGTAGCGATCCGCATAACCGGCCAACAGCGGCGCCATGACATTGCGGCTGAACAGCAACGGCAGAAATATCCGCAGGTCGCCCTGGGCCTGCACATGCAAACCGTTGGCCGAGGCCTCGGCCGCGTCCACCGCTGCCAGCAGGCGCACGCAGTCGGCAAGGTAAGCCTGGCCTGCATCGGTCAGGTTGACACCGCGTGTACTACGTTGCAGCAACACCACGCGCAGGCGTGCCTCCAGGCGCGCAACTGCACGTACCAGCGTCGGCCCGGAAACCTGCGCATGGCGTGCCGCCGACGCCAGGCTGGGTTGCCCGGCCAGCGCGGCAAACAGCTGCATATCGCGATAACGCTCCATCAGGCACGCTGCTTGGTCGCGGCGCTCAGGGCCGGGTCATGCCCAAGGCGATGGCTGAGGAAATCCACAAAAGTATTGACCTTGGCCGGCACTCGGCCGTTTTGCTGGAATACGACGTGGATCGGCAGCGGCGCCGGTTCGAAATCCTCCAGCACCAGTTCCAGTTCCCCCGCCGCCACCGCTGCCGCGACTTGATAAGACAGCACCCGCGTCATGCCCCACCCCAGGCGGGCCAGGTTGATCGCGGCATTGTTGGCGGTGACAACCAGGCGTGGCGCGATCGGTACCTTCAGCGGCTGGCCGGCGTCAACGAATGTCCACTCACTGATCAGTTGGCTGGACGATGAGGTGACGAGCTTGGCCTCACGCAACTGCTCGGGGCGCTGGGGGCGCCCGTGTTGGTCAAGATAAGCCGGCGATGCGCACACCACCCGGCGTACTTCGCCGACCTTGATCGCTTGCTGCAAGGATGGCTGCAGGTGGCCGATACGCACCGCCACGTCAACACCTTCGTCGGTCATATTGACCACCCTATCGACCAGCAAGGCGTTGATACTCACCAACGGAAAACGGTCCAGATAATCCCCCAGTACCGGCGCCACATACAGCTCGCCAAACAGTACCGGTGCGGTCACCGTCAACTGGCCGCCCGGGATGGAGTAGCTGCCCGCCGCCGCTTCCTCGGCTTCGTCCAGCTCGGCAAGGATGCGTCGGCAATCGTCCAGGTAACGCTGGCCGGCTTCGGTCAAGTGCAGGCTGCGGGTGGTGCGCGCCAGCAACTGCGTGCCGATGCGTTGTTCCATGGCGGCAATGGCGCGGGTCACGCTGGGCGGCGACGTGTTCAGGCGCCGGGCGGCAGCAGCGAAGCCCTCCTCCTCGGCCACGGCCAGGAACACCTGCATTTCATGAAATCGATCCATCTTTACGCCTTCTGATTATGTGTCCCCCTGTGGCGAGAGAGCTTGCTCCCGCTGGGGCGCGCAGCGGCCCTGAAAGCTGCCAGCGCGGTTTGGCTGAATAAATACGGCAGCCTTGTTGGGGCTGCTGCGCAGCCCAGCGGGAGCAAGCTCCCTCGCCACAGGTGCTGGGCTTCAACTCGATTGCAAACCGACAGCCGTGCGCGGCATGCCGACAAAACCCGGCAGTGCTTCGATTCTGGCGAGCCAGGCGCGCACCTCAGGGTAGTCGGCCAGGGACACATTGCCTTCCGGCGCATGGGCCACGTAGGTGTAGAAAGCGATATCGGCAATGCTGGGCTGCTCACTGGCGAGGAAACGGCTCTGGCTCAGTTGCTGTTCCATCACGTTCAGCAAGGCATGGGCGCGGTTGATTGCGCTGACAGTGTCCACCTCGGCGCCAAACACCGTGGCCAAGCGCGCCGTGGCAGGGCCGGCATGGAGTGGGCCGGCGGCGGCCGAGAGCCAACGCTGCACCCGGGCTTGCCCGACAGGGTCGCTCGGCAGCCATTCCCCGCGGCCATAGGTGCTGGCCAGATAAATCAGGATCGCATTGGAGTCGGCCAGTACCGTGCCGCCGTCATCAATCACCGGCACCTGGCCAAAGCTGTTCAAGGTGGTGAGGAACTCAGGCGCTTTATGCGCACCTTGCTTGAGGTCCACCAGGATAAATTCACTCGCCAGCCCCAGCAGGGACAACATCAGTTCGACCCGGTGGGAATGGCCGGACAGGGGGAAACCATAGAGTTTGATCGCAGGCTGGGTCATGACAGGCTCCAAATGAGTGGGTATCGACGCCAGGGATGTTCTACCACTGCCATGCCTGGCGGAATGACCAGGATTCACAATCCAGCATTTCATCCAGCGAAACAATCCCTCGTGCACGTCGCAGCCAAGCCTGGCGCGAGGATTTCATGAAAAAATTCAAACTATCGCCGTCCCCGTCGTTCACACCTTCACGTGCAACGTTAAGTAGGAGGCAACATGCAGTACCGACAACTGGGTCATTCCGGCCTGCTGGTATCGGAAATCATCCTGGGCACCGTGCCCTTTGGCGGTCGCGCAGAGTTTGAAAAATGCGGGGCGGTGGACGTGCCCCTGGCCAAGCGCATGTTCGATATGGCGTTCGACGCCGGAGTGAATATGGTCGACACCGCCGACCTCTATTCCCACGGCCTGGCCGAAGAAGTGGTGGGCAAGGCGCTGGGCGACAAGCGCAACGACATTCTGCTGGCCACCAAAGGCCGCAGCCCGGTGGACGACAACCCCAACAACTCCGGCTCGTCGCGCTACCACTTGATCCGCGCCTGCGAAGCCAGCCTCAAGCGCCTGGGCACCGACCACATTGACTTGTACCAACTGCACAACTGGGACGGCATGACGCCAATCGAAGAGACCCTGGAAGCCCTGCGCCTGTTGGTCGGCTCAGGCAAGATCCGCTACTTCGGCACCAGCAATTTCACCGCCTGGCAGATGATGAAAACCCTGGGCAAGGCTGAACTGCACGGCATGCTCAAGCCGATTACCCAGCAGATCTACTACACCCCGGAATCCCGCGAGGCCGAGTACGAGTTGCTGCCGTTGGCCCTGGACCAGAAGGTCGGCACTTTGGTATGGGGCCCGATGGGCGAAGGCTTGCTGACCGGCACGACCCGACGCGGGCACAAGCCGCCCGCCAATACCCGCCAGGGCAGCGGTTGGCCGGAACCCTACGTCCACGACCAGGAGCGTGCGCTGGACATTATCGAGACCCTCGCCGCCGTCGGTGATGAACACGGCGTCTCGGTCGCCCGCACCTGCCTGGCCTGGCTCAAGGATCGCCCGGGGATCACCTCGCTGATTATCGGCGCCCGTACGGAAGCACACCTGCGCGACAACCTGGCGGCCACCGAGCTGAAACTCACCGAAGAGCAGTCGGCGCGCATCGAAGCCGTCACTCGCCGTCAGCCGTTGTACCCCTACTGGCACCGCTTCACAGCCGGGATTGATCGCTTTGATCCAGCGGAGCAACCCTTCCTGGCCGAGCATCAAAAAACCCTGGATGCGCGCCAGGACAAATAAAACAGCACCTGCCCCAATGTCGATGAATTAAGCGAACGCAATGCACGAAGATTCAATGTGGGAGCTGGCTTGCCTGCGAAAGCGGTGGTGCAGTAACAGATGCAGCGACTGACCTACCGCTTTCGCAAGCCCGCTCCCACACGGGAACTGCGCTTGACAGAGTGGCATTGGGGCAAGCCCACATTTTCAGGGTTGCACCGAACGGCAATGCTGCCTATATTTCCCGCCTGGCGCTCTCTACGCCACCTTCCGCGGAAAGGGCTGCGCCCAAGACATCCCAGCTCCACCACATTTCTACGACTCCCAACCTTGAAGCGGAAAAGGTTTGTGCAAGGAGCTCGTATGTCGCAACGCCCTTTGGCCTCCTCTACCAATGGCCGCCTCAACCTTGAGCAGCAGCGCAAGCGCGCCAAGGAACTGTTGTCGCACCTGAAAAAACTAGACCCCAGCGCCACCTTGGCCCAGGCCCAATGGCAGGTCGCCAGGCAATTGGGTTTTGCCAGTTGGCCCAAGCTCAAGGCGCATATCGATGCCCTGGACTTTGCTGCGCGCCACCCCGGTTTCGAGGCCAGCGACGAGGCACGCACTCACCATTGGCGCTGTGGCAATGACATTGCCCACAGCTTGCTGGTGGCTGGGTTCAAGGGCCGCTTCCAGATGCTCAGCGACCCACTGTGCATGGGCCCCGTACGCAATCTTCCCAGCGCCGAATTCCGCCGCCTGCGCAGCGCTTTTATCAGCCAGACTTTTGCCTTGACCCCTGCTGATGTAAACCTGCGCGTTGACGAGGAATACACCCAATTGGACGCACTGGCCGGCGCCGAACATAGCGTGCTGTGGTGTGAAGCGGACGCCTATGACCAACTGTTCCTGATTCGCGCACTCTCAAGCCTTGAACGCGCGCCAAAAAAGCTTGAGCTGATCGAGGTCGACCGCATACCGGGCGTCGAACGGTTTATCGGCATCGGGCAACTGGCGCCCGACGTGCTTGCCTGGCTGTGGCCTCAGCGACGCTTGATCGACGACGCGGCCGTGCACGTGGCCAAACAAGCCTGGTCGGCTTACTGCGCCCCCTCGCCGATCAAGCTGGCAGAACTGGCCCGTACCGCTCACCCGAGCCTGCCGCTGCTTGCACCGGCGCTACGCCGCCAATTGCAGGAGTTGCCAGGGATTGAGGATGGCCTCTCACTGACCGAGCGCTTGGCGCTGAGGTATATCGCCGAAAGCGGGCCAGTGGCGTTTGCCCGGGTCTTCGCAGAGTTGATGGCCAGGCGCGAATCCCTGCCGTTCCTTGGCGACCTGATGTTTCATGCGCTGATGCGGCCGTTGATCGATGGCGAGCAGCCGTTGCTGGTGGAAACAGAGAGGGATCAACCATGGCCTAAGCGCCCCTTGGCGTTGACGCCACTGGGGCAGGCTGTATTGAACGGCGACGCCAACTGGATGGACCACGTCAGCCATGAGCGTTGGGTCGGCGGTGTGTGCCTCAGGCCTCGGCAGCCCCATTGGCGAATGGGCAATCACCACCTGCCCAGCTGGGGGCGCTGACGCTCAACGCTTGGGTGACATCCCGGCGACACGCGCCATCGCCGCTGGGTCGAGCATTTCCAGGCAGCGGCACAGGGAGTTGAAATCCGGCGATTGCGACAACGACAGATGCAAGGTCTGGCTGGCCGACACCGGCACCACTGACCGCTGCGCGCACTGCCCGTCGTAGATCAGCGCATGCCGGATCATCGGGTTCTCACGGCAGAACTTCAGCAGGTCGAACTGGCGCGAAAGCGCCAGCGCGGTGTTGATGATCAACAGGTCGAACATCACGCCGTTCGAGCGCGTCAGCGCCTGCACTTCTTCGAATGAGCTCAAGGGGGCGATACGGTAATAGCCCAACTGGTTGAGCATTTTCTCGATCTTGACCCGCTGCAAATGCTCCCCGTCGGCGATCAGAAAACGTAATGTTTTATTGGACATAGGCAAACCTGGCAGATGGGCAGCGACGACGATCCTTCAACGCTCGCTACATTACCCGCCAAGGGTGAAGCCTGGCTTTAAGACGATTCCGAAACGGCAACGAGCCGCGAGCCTCTCAAGTGATTAGACTGGCGTGCAGACCACGCCACCACGTTCTTCGAGACCGAGCCCAATGCGCAACCTGTTCTTCGTCAGCCTCTGCTTGCTCACCACCGCCCTCGCGGGCTGCCAGCAACACCCGCCTGCCAACGACCAACTCGACGCCGTGCTCTGGACTCAGACCTCCATCGAGCACGAGTTGATCTACCGCCAGCTCTTCGCCAATGCCACCCGCCAACTGGATGTCGCCCTGGCCGACCCGAGCTGGGACGCCCTGCCCTTTGCCCCACGCAACATGGCCGGCTTGCCCCCGGCCGTGGTGGTGGACATCGACGAAACGCTGCTGGACAACGTGCCGCTCAACGCTCGCGACATCATCAACAATCAGGTCTATTCCTATGACCGCTGGAACACCTGGGTCAACCAGGCCAAGGCCCAGGCACTGCCAGGCTCGGTAGCGTTCCTGCAGGCGGCCCGGCAAAAAGGCATCCAGGTTTACTACCTCACCAACCGCGAACACAGCCAGGTCGCGGCCACCGCCAAAAACCTGCGTTTGCGCGGCTTTCCGATTGAGAGCGACGCACAGATGCTGGCGGCCAGCACCCCCATCGGCCACTGCGAAAGCGCGGGCTACGGCAAGCAGTGCCGCCGCCAGTGGGTCGCCAGCCATGCCCGCGTGCTGTTGATGGCCGGTGACTCGCTGGGAGATTTCGTGCAAGCCGAACACAACACCCTGGATGCACAACGCAAGGCCGTCGAACCCTATGTGAATTGGCTAGGTCAGCGTTGGTTCCTGCTGCCCAACCCGAGCTACGGCAACTGGTATAGCGCGCCGTATGGGGATGATGAGAGCTTGCTGTTTGCGCAAAAACGCAGGCTCAAGCAGCAGGCATTGCTGTTGCAGGAATAGAGAGTAACCATGTGGGCCGTTCATCCCACTCATTTGCACCACCGCCCTCTTGTCATCACACTCGTCATCAACCCGCCAACTCAGGAATCACAGATGCCTCACTCGTTGCTCAAGCCTGCCTTGCCCGGCATTGCGCTGCGGCGGTGGCGTTTGCTGCACCGCATCAAGCAAAGTCATGCGGCGCAGTTGTTCAACGTCACGCAATCGACTATTTCGCGCTGGGAAAGTGGCGTACAAGCGATGGATCCGGCTGCGCATCAGCAGCTAGAGCAACTGTTGGCAGCCCGGCTTGATGCAGCCGCCGATCAGGCATTGGCCCGGCTGGTCAGTGAGAGTTCACAAGCGATGCACCTGGTATGCGACCTGACTCACCGCCTGCTCGCGTGCTCGCCCTCCCGCGCACGCCAGTTCAGCAGCCCGCTCGCCGAGCTTATGGGCCAGTCGTTGTGGCGCTTCGCAACGCCGCAAATCCAACTGATCGAAGCCAGCCTGGAGCACACCGGCTGGCGCGAAACCCAGGCGCCACCGGCTCTTGAGTTCGCCACTGGAAGCAACGATTCCAACCTCGTGCCCATACGCCCCAGCATCTGTCGCTGGACACGCATGACCCTGAGCGATGGCAGCGCAGCACGCCTGGTCGAAACACTATAAAGCCCGCCGCGCATATTTTATGCGTGGACGATCTGCACTCCCGCACCTAGGCTTACCTGCACAATCGACCTTGCGGGGCAGCAGCATGGACATGGAAAAAATCAAAGGTCGTCTCGACTTTCTGCGCGAGGCGGAAAAACTCAAGGATGTGCTCAGAAGCGCCCACACGGCTTCGGGTCGCACTGAAAGCACGGCCGAACACAGTTGGCGCCTGTGTCTGATGGCGATGGTGTTCGCTGATCAATTGCCCGGCCTGGACCTGCTGAAAATCCTCAAGATGTGCGTTATCCACGATTTGGGCGAAGCCATCCACGGCGATGTCCCTGCGGTTAATCAGGTGGCCTTTCCCAACAAGGGCGAACAGGAACGGCGCGATCTGCTGCTCTTGGCGCAGTCCCTGGACAGCCCCCTGAAAGCCGAGATCCTGGCGTTATGGGATGACTACGAGAACGCGCTTTCGCCGGAAGCAAAAGCCGTCAAGGCCATGGACAAACTGGAGACCCTGCTGCAGCACACCCAGGGGCTGAACCCTCCCGATTTCGATTACGCCTTCAACCTGGCCTACGGCAAAAAACACACAGATGCCCAACCCTTGTTCGAAGCGTTGCGAGCACTGATCGATCAAGCGACAGAGCAAAGGCTCCACGCCGCAGAGTGACGGGTGTGATCACACCGCCCTGGCCGCAATCGCCTCCACCTCCACCAACGCCCCCGGCAACGGCAACGCCACTACTTGCAACGCGGTGCGCGCCGGTTTGTTTGGCTGTTCGGGCGTGCCAAAGAACTGGGTATAGCCGCGCTGCAACCCGGCAAAATCCAGCTTGCCATCGGTCTCTTCGGCGCCGACCAGAAACACCCGTAACTGCACGATGTCGCCCAGGTCCAGGTCGTGTTGGCGCAGGATCTGGCGCAGTTTGTTGAACACTGAAACGCTCTGCACTTCGGTGTCGCCATATACCCCAGGCACCTTCGGGTCGGCGGGGTCCGGCAGCGTGCCGCTGACAAACACCAGGCTGGCCGAGGCCGGCACGGTGACGGTTTGCGAGATGGGGAATTCGCCGACGCTGGTGCGTTGGATGCTGTCGCTCATGGTGAGGCTCCTCAGGATGCGGCCAACGCCGCGAGTTGGTGTTGTTGGGTGATGCGCTCGGCCAGTTGCGCGACCACATGGCGCGCCGAGTTGGCTGCCGATTCCTGCCAGATACCCACGCCGCTCTGCACCAGGCCGTCGCCGGCGAAGTACACCCGGCCATGGGGCTGTTCAAGCAGGGCGTGGGCCTCGGCGGGGAAGTGTTCGCGTTGCAACCACGGGCCTTCGCTGTAGGGGATCTGCTCCCAGGACACCGCCAGAGGATTGCGCAAGTGCCTGGAATAACCTGGATGCAACAGCTCCACGGCTTGCCGGGAAGCGGCGTACTGCTGATCGAGGGGCTGGCCGCCAAACACGTCAGCGCCCTCGCCGGTCACGTAACCGGCCACCAGCACGCCTTCGCGGGTGTTGAGGTCGTTGCTGGGGTACCACAGCAGGCGCGCCGGGTGCTCGATCCACGACAAGCCGCCGTAGGTACGGTAGTCGGTCTCCCAAAAGCGCGGGGATTGCCAGGCCACCTTGGTCGCCTGGTCGCTGCGGGTGCTGAGCAGGGCCGCCTTGACCGGCGCGCTGAAGTCCGTATCGAGCTTGGCCAGCAGGGGCAGCGGCAAGGTGGAGACCAGAAAGTCGGCACGCACCACCTGTTCACGGCCACTGTGCTGGTCGTGGTAGGTCACCGCCACGCCGTCCTCCAGCTGGCGGATCTGCCGCACCTGGGCGCCCAGTTGCACCTGCTCCTGCACGCGTCGGTAGAAGGCCTCGGTGATGCGGTCCATGCCGCCCACTGGCTGGAACATGGTGGCCGAAAATTCCGGGAACTCGGTGTGCAGTAAAGCCCCCCAGAGTTCCGGGTGCAGCAACCGCTCTAACGTCAACGGCCTGCGGCGGTCGGGCAAGGCGCCAGGGTGGGCGGCCGATTCAAGGTGCCCGGAGCGCAGGGTGCCTTCAAAAGCCAGCTCTTGGGACAGGTCACCGTACACCTGCAAAAAACCGAGCAGGCGTGTGCGCTCTTCGCCACTTAATACATCATCGAGAGCGTCGCGTTGCACCGCCTTGGCCAGCAACCCCGACAGATGCCCGCGGGTATCGTTGAGCGCCTGGCCGACACTGAACGCCGCTTGGCTGAGGTCCGGCCGCACCTGGGCGCCATGGCTGCTGTTGACCAGCACTTCCAACGGCACGCCAAGCTCACTGCAATAGTCGAGGATCGTGCGGTGCTGGCTGGGGATGCGCGCCGGCCCGGCGTTGAAATACTGGCCTGGGTCAAACCCCACCGTCTGCGAGCGACCGTCCTTATAGTCCACGCGGTCGCCGTTACGCAGGGTCCAGGTGCGGCCACCCACGCGCTCGCGAGCCTCCAGCACCTGCACGCTGAAGCCGGCGCGCGTCAATTCCAGCGCAGTGACCAGCCCGGCAATCCCGGCGCCCAGCACCAGTACACGGGTGCCCTGCCCCAGGCCGTCCTTGAGTTTCAGTGGTTGCGGTCGACGGTGTGACGATGGGCCCAGACCCAACACTGCCAGTGCATCCTTGACCGCTTTCTCACCGCCCACCGCTGCGATACTCGACAGCGCTTCACGTCGTGTCAGTCCCATGTCTGTACCTCCTTAATCCGGCAGCCCAGGCGGGTTGATCAGCGACTGGTCGACCCGTTCCACATCCAGGCCCCAACGTTGCAGCACCTGCGCATATTGCCCCCCGGCAATCGCACCTTGCAGGGCGGTGTGAATCGGTTTGACCAAGCCGTTGTCCTTGCGCGTGGTTACCGCGATATCGGCCTGCAACGGCCAGCCACCGTTGACGGTGCCGACGCGCTTGATGCCGCCGGTGATCGCCGCCGAATAGGCGTACACCGAGTTCGGCCCGAACAGTGCGTCACTGCGTCCCGACTGCACCGCCAGTTGTGCGGCGGCCTGGTCGTCGAAGTACTGCAACAACGCAGGTTTGAGACCGGCTTTCTCATTGGCCTCGTTCCACGCCAGCAGGACCTTTTCCTGGTTGGTGCCGGAGCCGACGATGATCTTCAGCCCGGCAATGTCCGCCGCCTGCTTGATCTCATTGATCTTGCTGGTGCTCTTGACGTAAAAGCCGAGCACATCCTGGCGGTAGGTGGCGAAGTCGAAACGCTTCTTGCGTGCCTCGGTCACGGTGACGTTGCTGATCACCGCGTCGTATTTGCCCGAGCTGACGCCCAGGGGCCAGTCTTCCCAGCTGGTCTGCACGACGTTGAGTTGCAGGCCAAGGCTGTCGGCTACCAATTGGGCGGTGTCGGCCTCGCTGCCGATGGTGGTCTTGTCGTCACTGGCCAGCAGCGCCAGCGGTGGCCCGGCTACGCCTGACACGGCCACGGTGAACTTGCCCGGCTGGGCGAACTTGAAGCCCGGCGGGATCTGCGCGATGGCCGCTTCATTGCGTGGCGCATGGATGCGCGGGCGATCGGGGCTGAGGTCGACCTGTTGCACGGCAAATGCGCTGTGGGCAGCGGCCCCGGCAATTGCCAGCAGGACGACACGGGCAGTGGTGATAAACATGGGCAGTCACTCCTTGAACTAAAGCACTTTGCCGAGAAAGGCCTGGGTGCGGGGATGTCGGGGTTGGCGCAGGATCTGTTCGGGCGGGCCTTCTTCGATCAGTTGGCCGTCGCAGAGGAACACCACGTGGTCGGCCACTTCGCGGGCAAAGCCGATCTCATGGGTGACGATCACCAGGGTCACGCCCAGTTGGGTCAGGCCCTTGATCACGTCCAGCACCTCGCCCACCAGTTCCGGGTCGAGGGCCGAGGTGGGCTCGTCGAACAGCAGCACTTTGGGGTCGAGCGCCAAGGCCCGGGCGATGGCGACGCGTTGCTGTTGGCCGCCGGAGAGCTGGCGCGGGTAGGCGTCGGCCTTGTCCGCCAGGCCGACCTTGGCGAGTAATTCATCGGCCTTGTCACGGGCCTGCAGCCGGCTCCAGCGCTTGTGCGCCAGGGGCGCTTCGGCGATGTTTTCCCAGGCGGTGAGGTGGGGAAACAGGTTGAAGTTCTGGAACACGAAGCCCACGTCGATACGGCGCTTGAGAATCTCGCGTTCGGTGAGTTCAAAAAGCAGCTCGCCTTTGCGCCGATATCCGACGTACTCACCGTCGATGGTGATATGCCCGCTGTCGATCTTCTCCAAATGGTTGATGGTGCGCAGCAAGGTGGACTTGCCCGAGCCGGACGGCCCGAGGATCACCGTGACCTTGCCAGGGTCAATGCTCAGGTCGATATGATCGAGTACCTGCTGGTTGCCAAAGCGCTTGCCCACGCCCTGGATCTGAATGCGCCCGGCGCGTGCTTCAGGCATGGGCCTTCTCCTTGAACCAGCGGCGCACGCGCTGCAACGGCGTGGGTGGCAGCACCCGCGCGGTGCCCCGGGCGAAGTGGCGCTCGACGTAATACTGGGCGCTGGTGAGCACGGTGGTGATGATCAGGTACCAGACCGTGGCGACGATCAGCAACGGGATCACCGCCTGGGTGCGGTTGTAGATGACCTGCACGGTATAGAACAGCTCGGGCAAGGCCAGCACGTAGACAATCGAGGTGCCCTTGACCAGGCCGATGATTTCGTTGAACCCCGACGGCAAAATCGAGCGCAGTGCCTGGGGCAGGATGATCCTGAAGATGCGTCGAGAGGCCGGCAGACCCAAGGCCGCCGCCGCCTCATGCTGGCCGGCATCCACGCCAATCAGCCCACCGCGAATGATCTCCGCCGCGTAGGCCGCCTGCATCAGGCTCAAGCCCAGGACGGCCACGGTAAATTGGCTGAGCACATCCACCGTCGACCACTCGGCGAACACCAGGTCGGTGAACGGCACGCCTAGCACGATGTGGTCGTACAGGTAAGCAAAGTTGTAGAGGATGATCAGCACCAGCAGCGCCGGCATCGACCGGAAAAACCAGATATAGCCCCAGGCCAACGCCGCCAGCAACGGCGAACCCGACAACCGCGCCAGGGCCAGCGCGGTACCCAGCAGGATGCTGAAGACTGTGCTCAACAGCGTCAGCAGCAACGTCTGGCCCAACCCGCGCAGCACCGAGGGCGAAAAGAACCACTGGCCGAACACCCCCCATTCCCAGCGCGGGTTCGTAGCCAGGGAGTGCACGATGGCGAGTAATACCAGCGCGGCGAAAATCGACCCGGCCCAGCGCCAGGGGTGCCGGGCCGGCACCACGCGCAACGCCTTGATCGGCGTGGCGGCACGGCGCTGGCGCAGCGGTTGGGCGCTGACTTCATCCAGCAGGTCATAGGGTTTGGCGACAATGGGCATGTTCTTTTCCTCGCAGGCCTCAGAAGGCGTAAGTCAGCCGGGTGTAGTAATACCCACCGGTAAAACCGTAGGGCGAATAGGTGCCGTAGCTGGCAACCATGGTGCTGCTCGGCACCCCTTGTTTCTTGGGATAGAGGTCGAACAGGTTCTTGGCGCCGATGGCGATGTTCAGGTCTTTGGTGAGGCTGTAGCCCAGGTCGAGGTCGGTGATCCAGCGGGCGTTGTAGACCCGGTCCAGGTCACGATTGGCCGATGAGTTCACTTCCTTGTACGAGCCGTAGCGGGTCAGGGCCAGGTTGAGGTTGAAGCGTTCGATACTCCAGTCACCGCCCAGGATCAGCTTGGTGTTGGGTTGCACGCCGGTGATCAGGTTGCGCGCCTGGCGGTCCATCAGGTCGTAGGAGGTACCAAGAATGTGGGTGGATTCCTTGTAGTTGCGGATTTGGGTCTGGTTCCAGTTGAACGCGGCGGTCCACTTCAGCGCGCCGAACGCGCCCAGGTCCTGGTTGTAGCTGCTGACTAGGTCCAGACCTTTGGTGCGGGTGTCGGCGCCGTTGATAAAGTACTGGCCGCCGGAGGTGGAGTTGATGCCGTTGTTCTGCAGCACCTGGGTGACTTCCGGGCCCAGCAAGGTGCCGGTAAGGGTGATGCGGTCACGCAGGTTGATCACGTAGGCATCGGCGGTGAAGCTCAGGCGGTCGGTGGGCGTGAGCGTGAAACCAAGACTGAAGTTGGTGGAGCGCTCGGGCTTCAACGCCTGCGCGCCTAGCGCCTGGGCCGCCGCCGAGCCCACGGGGAGCACGCCATAGTTGATCGACTGATACACCCCATCGACGACGCCATAGGTGGTGGAGCGCGCACTGAACAGACTGTTGGCCAGGGACGGCGCACGAAAGCCATTGCTCACGGTGGCACGCACCGCGAACTGCGGGGTGAAGTCGTAGCGGGTGGTCAGCTTGCCGCTGCGGGTGGCGCCCACGCCCTCGTTGTAATGCTCATAACGCACCGCCGTGCCAACGTACCAGTCCGGCATGGGGTTGAAACCCACATCCACGTAACCGGCCAGGCTGTTGCGTGACGCGCTGCTTTCTTCGTCCGGTGAAATACCGTTGGTGACCTGTGCCCCGGACGACGCACAGTTACCCGGCGCCACGCAGTAACCGCCATTGGCATAAGACGCGTAATCGCCGGCTTGCACCTCGTAAGTGTCGCGCCGATGCTCGAAGCCATAGGACAGGTCCAAGGGCTTTTGCAGTCCGATGTCGAAGCCACGCTTGAAGTCCAGGTTGGTGGTCAGCTCGGTGGAAATCCAGGTACCGGAGGTGAAGCTGTTCGGCGTGGCTTCGCCCAGGGAAGGGTTCTGGTTGTGGGTGGTGCCCTGCTCCGCTTCGTTGCGCCCATAGGTGGTAGACAAGTCCCAGTCCCACTCGCCCACAGTACCCTTGCCACCAAACGCCGCCTGGAAGTCGTCCTCGTCGATGTACCAGGTCGGGGTGTACCCGGCCGGGTAACCGTTAGGCCCGGTGGTGATGGTGTTGGTGATGGTCGGCAGACGGAAGTTCTGCCCCTGCTCGGCCTTGCGTCGCGAGTAGGTGGCAAAGGAGTAGAGGCTGAGGCTGTCGTCGATCGGCAACTCGGCGTTGTAGCCCAGGGTCAGCAGGTTGGTCTTGGGCGTACCGTAGCCGCCATAGGTGGACTTGCCCGCCAGGCCATAGGCTTGCTCATAGGTGTAGCCGTTGGCGCTGGCCTTGTTGTCATCGTTCTGGCTGCGCGCATCCAGGGCCAGTTGCACGATGCCGCCGTTGCCGATTTCGAAGCCCTTGTTGAGGCTTTGCTGCACGGTCTGTTTCTTGCCGTCGTAGCCAAGGCCGGCGTGGGTCACCGAAGTACCGCGGGTGTCGGCCTTGAGGATCACGTTGATCACCCCTGCGATGGCGTCAGACCCGTATTGGGCAGCCGCACCATCGCGCAGCACTTCGACATGGTCGATGGCGCTGATGGGGATCAGGTCCAGATCAGCCGGCGCCGCGCCGGTGTTGATGCCGTTGATATTCAAGGTGGCACTGGTGTGGCGGCGCTTGCCGTTGACCAGCACCAACACTTCGGCGGCGCTCAAACCCCGCAGGTTCGGTGCCCGGGCAATGCCGCTGGCGTCCCAACCGGTTTTTTCCGGCAGGGTCAGCGACGGGATCACCGCGCTCAACGCCTCCATCAACCCGGGCTTGCCGGTGTTTTGCAATTGCCGGGCGCTGACCACGTCAATCGGCACCGGGCTGCTGGTGACCGTACGCTGCTCGGCGCCACGGTTGCCGGTCACAACGACCGTAGACAAAGTGCTGTCTTCCTGGGCCTGCGAAGCTGCGGCGAACAGCGACAGGGTCAGGGCAGCAGTAGGTTGCAGAATTTGCTTCATATCCATTCCAGCTTTTTCCAAATCGCAAAGTCGGGCAGGCACGCGCCTGGCGCGACGTGGCCGGTAGTCAAAGGGGCGATGCGGCTTGGGCTAGGTGTGGGGCAAGCGAGGGGTTTGAAGTGGCAACATACGTTGAGCTCCCGTCCAACGACTCTGCGGCGGCGGGATGATTACCCGGTCAGGCGCGCAGAATCTGAATCACGCTGGGTACCATCCGAGGTCAGGGGTAGGCTGTTGGGATCAAACATAACGGAATGGATTTTAAAAATATAATGCTATTTGGGCATAAGCTAATATTCTGTACTTTCATTATTTATAAAAACAATTATTCATAAAAATGATTTTTAATCTGAGCTCGCAGAACGCTCAAAGTGTGGAAGGGGGCGTGCTCCTGATGACTGTGGGCCAGCCAAAATGCATTTACTGACACGCCCCCATCGCAACGGTAACTAAGGACGGTAACCACGATGCGAAGCGAGCCGCTCTTGATCTTGATCTGCTTTTGATCTTAAGCGCCCCGTCAAACCACGCTGGCCGGAATTCGACAGGGATTTGGGGGGTAAACCGGCAGGGATGCCGGTTTAGCCGCCCCGCGCCATGGATGGCGCGTGGCGGCGGCCCCCCAAATCACTGGCGGATTACGGGCACACCGAGCCCAGGCGAGGTGCCGAGTGGTGGGGCAAGAGCGTTTTGCTTACTTTGCCGCTTTTGCAAAGTGAGCCGCCGTCAGGGCGGAACCCTAAGTGGCCGTTACCGCAGGAATGGATATGTACCCGGTATAACTGCGTCGCCTGTTAGGCCGCCTTCGCGAGCAAGCCCGCTCCCACAGTTTGATTGCGGAGTGTCAGGTAGATAGGCGTCGGCTGGCACGCCGTTATCGCAGGCAAGCCAGCTCCCACATTTTTGATCGCGGGGTGTCAGGTTGATAGGTGTCGGCTGGCAGGCTGTCATCGCAGGCAAGCCAGCTCCCACATTTTTGATTGCGGAGTGTCAAGCCACCATCGGGAGCGAGCCCCCTCCCACATGGGTACTCGGTGCAGCCAGGATCATTGAGCAGGGCGCAACAGCTGCATCTGCTGGCGATAATCATCCGTCACCTGCCGCGCCTGGCTGCTGCTGGTAATCACCCTCGGCGTAATCAGCACAATCAGCTCCGTGCGGTCCTTGGACTTGCTGGTATTGCCAAACAACCAGCGCAACCCCGGAATCTTCCCCAGGTAAGGCACGGCACTGACGCTCTCAGCGTTGTCTTGCTTGATCAACCCGCCGAGCAGCACCGTCTGGCCACTCTGCACCGCCACCTGGGTGGACACCGAGCGCGTGGAGATACGCGGGTTCACCGGCGTCACACTGTTCCCCGTCGGGTTCTGAGCATCACTGACCTGTTGCTGGATATCCATGTACACCAGCCCACCCGGATTGATGCGCGGCACCACATCCAGAATCACCCCCGTCTGCACATATTCCACACTGCTCAAGGTGGTGTCGGCGTCCCCGGTATTGACGGTGGTCTGACTGATGGGAATGTTGTCCCCCACCTGGATCTGCGCCGGCTGGTTGTTCATCACCACCAGCGATGGCGCCGACAGCACCTGGGTGCGGCCGTTGGTCTGCAGGGCGTGCAGGGCCACTTGCAGGTTGGAACTGACGAAGGAGTAGAAC